>DATEOJ010000404.1:0-2801 GCA_035274235.1 Pyrinomonadaceae bacterium | reverse complement strand
ATTGCCTGTCCCGCCAAGCGCATACCTGCTACAATCGCCGGCAAAACAACCTGGAGGCTGACAACCGTGAGACGAATTATCGTTCCAATACTCCTAAGCTTCTTCCTTATCGGCTGCGCGCAAAAGACCTCGCACGAGTTTCCAACCGGCCAATGGATCGATCTCTCCCATGACTTTTCGGAAGAGACGCCATATTGGGTGACCGCAGAACCGTTCAAACGGACGACCGTTGCAGAGGGCGTGACTCCGGGCGGTTTCTACTACTCCGCCTACAACTATTCCGCGGCCGAACACGGCGGCACTCACATGGATTCTCCGGTCCATTTCGCGCAAGGTAAGAAGACCGTTGATCAGGTCGGACTCGATCAGTTGATCGCACACGGTGTGAAGATCGATGTTTCGGAGAAGGCCGCGAACGATCGCGATTACAGGATCACAGTCGACGACATCAAGAATTGGGAAACAGCTAACGGCAAGATCCCCGAGTGGAGCATCGTGCTTTTCCATACCGGATTTAGCTCGAGGTGGCCAGACAAGAAATCATATCTCGGGACCGATCAGAAGGGACCCGACGCAGTGAAGGACCTTCATTTCCCCGGCTTGCATCCTGACGCAGCGAAGTGGTTGGTAGAGAACCGCAAGATCCACGCGGTCGGTCTCGATACTGCGAGCATCGACTACGGACAGTCGACAAATTTCGAATCGCACGTCGCGTTGATGACCAACAACATTCCCGCGTTCGAGAACGTCGCGAATCTCGACAAACTCCCTGCGAAGGGTTTCCACATCGTCGCGTTGCCAATGAACATCAAGGGAGGATCAGGAGCTCCCTTACGAATCGTAGCTTTCGTTCCTCAAGCAAACTGACTGATGAAGTAAAAAGTAAAAAGGAAAAAGTAAATCGCTGAAAAACCTCGAAGTAACCTCTCTGGCTCCTGCAACAATTTACTTTTTACTTAGACGGTTTCATCCGGCCTTGCGTGCCTGCGATTGCACCGCAGTGATCGCGACTGCGTCGACGATGTCTTCGGCTTTACATCCACGCGAGAGATCGTTGCACGGTTTGTCGAGCCCTTGGAGGATCGGACCGATCGCCGTCGCTCCCGCAAGACGCTCCGTCAGTTTGTAACCGATATTGCCCGCGTTGAGATCGGGAAAGATCAGAACGTTCGCCTTACCCGCGACATTCGATCCGGGTGCTTTCGAGGCACCGACCTTCTCAACCAACGCCGCGTCCGCTTGCAATTCGCCATCGACCGCTAGCTCAGGATCGCGTGCCTTAACCGTCTTCGTCGCTTCGACAACTTTGTCGATCAACTCATGCTTTGCACTTCCTTTTGTCGAGAACGACAGCATCGCGACACGCGGTTCGACTTCAAGCAGCGCACGACACGAACCCGCCGACGCGATCGCGATCTCGGCAAGTTCTTCTGAGTTCGGGTTGATGACGACACCGCAGTCGGCGTAGATCATCGCACCCTTCGCACCGAACTTTTTTTCCGGCACGACCATCAGGAAGAAACTCGAGACGATCTTGAATCCTTTTCGAACACCAATGCACCGCAACGCAGCCGCGACCGTGTGAGCCGTCGTGTTCGTCGCACCCGCGACCGAGCCATCGGCCTTGCCCTCGCGAACGAGAAGATTGCCAAAATAAAGCGGGTCTTTCACGGCCTGCTCGGCTTCCTCAAGCGTCATGCCCTTTGCTCTTCGGAGTTCGTAATAGAGCGTCGCCATCTTTGCGAAGTCGGACGACTTGCGATGATCGATGATCTCAACACCGTTGAGATTCACACCTTCGGAGCCGGCAAGCGAACGGATCTTTTCCTCGTCGCCGAGTACGCTGATCTTCGCGACGCCGTCACGCGTGCATATTTCGGCCGCATGCAATGTCCGCGGGTCTTCACCTTCAGGAAGAGCGATATGTTGAACGTCTGCGGCTGCCCGCGATCGGATTGTTTCTAAGATCATAGTGTTTAGTCGTGACTAATAGGACTTATAGGACCAATAGGACATATAGGTCCTATTGGTCCTATAAGTCCTATTACCCAATCAACGATCACGGAAATTTATCACACTCGCTCTCCCTGCGATACTTGCATAATTGACAGGTTTGTTCCTAGACTTGCAATACAGCAAGGAGTCGAACCATGAGCCGAAAAACTGACGGCAAGATCAAAGTAAAGCGTTCAGAAAAGCGTGCGATGCGTGGCCGCATGGGCAGCTTCCTCATGTTTCTCCCGAATCTCGCGAGACTCCTTGGCCGACTTTTGAAGGACGTTCGCGTACCCACCGCTGAAAAAGCGCTCTTTGTTGCGGCGATCGTCTATTTTGTGATGCCGGTCGACCTTATCCCGGATATCTTCCCGTTTATCGGCCAGGTCGACGACATTTACGTCATTGCCCTCACGCTGCTTCGTCTCGTAAACCGAACTGACGAGCGCATCGTCCGCGAACACTGGTCGGGCGGAGGCGACATAGTCTCTTTGGCGGATTCGATCGCCAATATCGCCCCGATGTTCCTCCCGAAACGGGTCGCCCGAGTACTCTCTTCGCGTGTCGAGCTGGCTCCGGCGGGCAAGGTAATGCGTAGCATCACGAACCGTGACGAGCCGCTGGTTCGCGAGATCCCGGTGCTTGACGACGATGAGCTTTCGGCGGTCGATGCCCGCTCTTCGGTGACAAACTAGGCAAACGCCTGTTTTTATTTAACCTTACCGATCTTCTTTTTGGAGTTCCCCGATATTTGTAACTATAGTTAGGCACGCTTGCAATTCAAGGCGACTGACTTTGATGTTTTC
>DATEOJ010000403.1:0-3992 GCA_035274235.1 Pyrinomonadaceae bacterium | reverse complement strand
TTGCCGCGTTAGCGGCAAGTGCACAACTCGACGACGCAACCTTTCTCGAAATGGACTCGCGCCACTGAAGAAGCTTGATCTAGTTCCCGTCACAACTGGCCCGTGCGTAAACTATAGGTTCGACTAGTGCACCTACCGCTGACGCGGCAGTGTCGGCTCTTGATCTTTACCGTGGGCTCCGCCCTTCGGGCTTCACCCACGGCTAAACGCATCTGTCCGCTACGCGGCCGATGTCGCCCTTCGGGCTTCAGGCACGGCTAAACGCATCTGTCCGCTACGCGTCCAATGTCCTGTCGACGCAAAATACGCGGCTTTAAGTTGGCGCGTGCGAACGAACCGCCCTCTTTTCTTTTCCTTAAACCGAGGCCGTTATCACCTCGTCGAAGATCTGCAGAGCGACGTCGACGTTTTCCTTTGTCAGGATAAGCGGCGGCGACCAGCGGATCGTGTTCGCACCGCAGCCGAGAATGATTAGTCCGCGCTCATAACAGGCGTACTCGATCTTGTCGCGTAACTCGGGAGCAGGTTTTAGTGACTGCTTATCGGTGACGATCTCGACACCGAGCATCATACCGAGACCGCGGACATCGCCGATCACATCATGCTTCTCCTGCAGCTTTCGCAGACCGTCTTCTAGATACGCTCCAACGGTTTTTGAATTCTCAACGAGCTGGGTTTCAAGTAATTCGATCGTCTTCAGTGCCGCGGTAAGCGCAACCGGATTCCCACCAAAGGTCGATGCGTGAGCGCCTTTGTGCCAGTCCATGATGTCTGCGCGCGCCGTACATGCACCGATCGGGAAACCGGATCCAAGACCCTTTGCCATGCAGACGATGTCGGCCTTGATGCCGTCATAGTGGTCGAGTGCAAACATCTTTCCGGTCCGGCCCATTCCGGACTGAACCTCGTCGACGATCAGCATGATGCCGTTCTCGTCGCAGATCCGTCGCAGCTCTTTTACGAATTGCTTCGGAGCCGGAACATAGCCGCCCTCGCCCTGTACGACTTCGAGAACGATCCCCGCAACTTCTTCCGGCGGAGTAGTCGTCTTGAACAGACGATTCTCGATCCAGTTGATGACATCACGTGTGATCGTTTCGTCATCGGTCGGCATGTCGTTGGCGAAGTGTCGGAACTTATTCGGGTAGGGAACATGAACGACATCGAGTGCCTGTCGCATAAAGCCGAGTCGTTGCGCTTTTTTTGATGATGTCAGGCTCAACGCTCCGAGCGTGCGGCCGTGGAACGAACCAAAGAACGATATGAATTTCTGGCGTCGCGTGTGATACATCGCGAGCTTTAGAGCGGTCTCGATCGCTTCGGCGCCGGAATTAGCGAAGTGAGTTTTTGTCGGTCCATCGATCGGACAGATCTCGCTCAGCTTCTTTCCCAATTCCGGCATGTGACGATAGTAGAAGTCGGTACCGCAGAGATGAATGAGCGCGTTTACCTGTTCGGTGACGGCTTTGACGATCTCCGGATGGCAATGTCCGGTTGAGCAGACCGCGACGCCGGCGTTGCAGTCGAGAAAGACGTTGTCGTCGGGATCTGTGATCCAGACTCCGCTCGCATGATCAGCGACGAGTTTGTAATCGGGTCTGGGATAGCTCGGGGTTACGTATTGAGCATCGGCGTCGATGATCGCGCGAGACTTCGGTCCCGGAAGTTCGGTCTTGATGCTTGGCTTCTGAAGTTCGGTTGTCGGTGTCATTTGTTCCTCCTTAGGTTAAGCAAGCGGTGTAAACCGCGTATCGGATTTGAACGATCGGCAGACCGTCCGCTTAACGAGATATCTGGAGAAACTTAGTCGCCGCCAAAGAGATTGGCTCGCTGTCGTGAGGGTCGAAGCTTGGCGATCGATCGTGGTGTCATGTGCAAGGAGATTCTAAACCAAACCACGCCGCGAGTTCAAAAGAAAACCGCCGACAGTCGGTCGGCGTTCGTCCTGGCGTGGAGGCGAACTGTCGGTCGGCGGGCATGCCCGTCAGGCGTGGTTGAATTTGGCAGAGATCCGCTGCCGTTTGCCAAGGCTTCGGGAGCAGCGGCTTCCAATCCAAACGAAAAGCGGAAGGTCAGCACGAGATCTGAACATACCCCGCACACACGGTTGCCGTGTTTTTTTCCGGCATAACCTTCCCTCCAAAATAGGTGCGTTTGAACGAGCCGATCATACACATCCGTTATGTCGGCGAAAATACTTTTGCGTCACCGTTTTTGCGGCTTCCACTCCAATGTGATCGAATCGCCGACGGCAAGTTCGATCCAACTTCGGGCAAACTCATCGAACGCTCGACAGATGCGTTCTATATCGGTGGCGGGGATCTTCGTGTCAGGGATGATCTCGTGATTTTCCCAGCGAGACTGCGCGGCGTAGACGGCGTGCTCAGAAAAAAGCGCATCCTTTTTGTTCTGCTTGGAGATCTCTTGCCCACGTTTCTTTTGACGTCGCCGCTTCTTTGCTTCAGACGATGCAAAGGTACCGGCAGTACCTCCCGCGGCGAGTTGTCCGAAAATGCCTCCAACTATTCCCAACTCCTTTTCGACAATAAAATGCGCGACATCGTGCGGCAAACGCGAATCGTAGCCGGGCGCGGGGTCCATCGTCGCAGATGCGATCCCAGGGCCCTCGATCGAGACGCTATAACCTTTCGCGTGCGTTTTCCTGAATGTTACTTTCACGACCAGCGAGCGTAGAATCTTAGCATGCAGTCAGCACAGCGAGCCGCGAATCGGCTTATCAACGAAACGTCTCCGTATCTGCTTCAGCATGCGCATAATCCGGTCGATTGGTATCCATGGGGTGAGGAAGCATTCGAGCGGGCCCGCAACGAACAAAAGCCGGTGCTCGTGAGTATCGGATATTCGGCCTGTCACTGGTGCCATGTGATGGAGCATGAATCATTCGAAGACGACGCGACCGCTCGGGTGATGAATGAACACTTCATCAACATCAAGGTCGATATGGAAGAACGTCCTGATGTCGACCAGATCTACATGACGTTTGTTCAACTCACGACCGGCCGCGGTGGATGGCCGATGAACGTGTTCTTAACACCGGACAAGCGTCCGTTCTTCGGGGGCACTTACTTTCCACCGGCTCCGCGCTACGGAATGCCGTCATGGCAACAGATCCTGACGAGCATTGCCGAAGCGTGGCGGGATCGACGTGACGAACTCACGCATTCCGCGAACGATATTCTCGGCGAACTGCGTCGGGTGTCTATTTCGGGAATGCCGCAGTCGACACTTTCGATGGAGATCCTCGACACGACATTCCAGAGTTTTGTCCGCTCCTTCGATCGGACGAATGGCGGGTTTGGAGGTGCTCCAAAATTTCCGCCATCGATGTCACTCGAATTTCTTCTTCGATACTGGAGTCGAACCGGAAACGAAGAGGCTCTCGAGATGGTCCGGTTTACGGCGAGGAAGATGGCCGAGGGCGGAATATACGATCAACTCGGCGGCGGTTTTCATCGATATGCGGTCGATGCCGTCTGGCTCGTCCCACATTTCGAGAAGATGCTTTATGACAACGCTCAGCTTGTGAGGATCTACCTTCACCTTTACCAGATCTTCAGGAGTCGAGCTAAGAATTCCGACGCCGAGTTTTTCAAACGCATTGCGATCGAGACACTCGAATACGTAAGACGCGAGATGCTGGATGCTGCGGGTGGATTCTACTCGTCGCAAGACGCAGACAGCGAAGGCGAGGAAGGAAAGTTTTTTGTATGGGCACCCGCGGAGACTGCGGAACTGCTCGGCGACGACTCGACCCTCTTCGATTTCTTCTACGACGTTTCTGACGACGGGAACTTTGAAGGTAAGAACATCCTTCACGTAAGCTACACGCTCGAAGCCGCCGCTCAGGCTCTAAAGGTTGACGAGCATCGGCTTGAAGAGTCTCTCGAGCGTGGAAGAGCGAAACTGTTTGCGAACCGAGAGAAGCGCATCAAACCGTTTCGTGACGAGAAGGTTTTGACTGCATGGAACGG
>DATEOJ010000402.1:0-3337 GCA_035274235.1 Pyrinomonadaceae bacterium | reverse complement strand
GCCGTCGATGATCATGCCGTCGGTTGAGTCGGCGTAGTTCGGGATCGTTCCAAGTGAGACGCTCATCCGCACCTGACCCATCTGACCCGACGACTTCGCGACCGCGTATGTCGGCTTCGTCGGATTCTCGTCGATGGCCTTAGCGATCTGACCGACGTAATCCACGATCCGTGTAAGGCCTTCGTAGTTGATCTTCTCGAACGTGTCGGACGGTTTGTGATAGTCGTTGTGCGTGCCGGTGAAAAAGAACAGCACGGGAATGTTCTTGCCGTAGAACGATGAATGATCGGACGGTCCGAAGCCGTCTTCGTTCAGCTGCAATTGGAACTTCTTACCGACTCCGTAACCACTGTCGTTATCGAACATGATGTCGTTGCGGCGTTTCACTGCTTCGTTCCATTCAGCCGCGGTCCCGACTCCTCCAACGGTGAGCTTGTTCCCATTCAAACGACCGACCATGTCGAGATTGATCATCGCGATCGTTTTGTCCAAAGGATACGCCGCATTGTTGACGTAGAACTTCGAACCGAGCAGTCCCTCTTCCTCACCGCTGAACGCCATGAATATCAATGTGCGTTTGTTCTTCTTCTCTTTTGCGAAGTTCCGAGCAAGCTCGAGAACCGCCGATGTCCCCGAGGCGTTGTCGTCGGCACCGTGATGGATGTCGGTCGAGTTCGCCGCGAGGCTTCCCGAACCACCGTGACCGAGATGATCGTAGTGTGCGCCGATGACGATCGCTTCGTCCTTCAGCTGTGGGTCGGTGCCGGGAAGAATGCCGATGACGTTTGAGGCGGTGACCTGTTTTTTGACGAGATCGATCTTAACTGCCACACTCGCGCTCGGTCGTACTTCTGTATTTCCTACTGGTCGGTTAGCTCCCTTTGCGGCTGGGTCGTTCTGTTGCAGGTTCCCTGGAGTCGATTTGTCCCTTGTCGTTGACAGGAAATCTTCCACGCCGCGGAGTGTCTCCGCGTCACTCAGATCAAGCAGCTGTGCGCCAACCGTTCTTGTAATGCCAGCAACCGGAATCGCAGTCTCACCAAGCGTTCGATCGTAAGAGAGCTTCGACAGTCGATCGTTTTTGAAATCGGGATCTTCAGCGATCAGTATGATCGCCTTCGCGCCTTTGTCCTTTGCGATGTTCGCCTTGGTGTGAATGTTGAATCGAACGAATGGCGAATGAGGATTGCCTGCGTCAGGTGTTGAATCGAAGACGAGGACAATTTTGTCCTTCACATCGAGTCCCTTGTAGTCGTCGTAATTCGCCTCGGGCGCAATTATTCCGAAACCTGCGAAGACAACACCAGTCGCGGGAAAGTCGGCATTCATCGAATAACCGAGCGGCATCCAGTTCACGCCGACTTCCAATTTCTTTTCGCCGATGACTAAGGAGTTACCTTTTCCAAGTTCGACGCCGGCGATATACGGGAAGCCCTGAGTGTACGTCGCACCATGCGTGAGTTGCTGACCCGGTTTGAGCTTGTACTTCGCAAATTCCTTCTCGATGTACTTCGCCGCATCGACCGCACCCGGTTCACCGGTGCGACGTCCCTCGAGTTTGTCGGAGGCGAGATACTCGACGTGCTTGCGGAGGTGCTGCTCGGAAGTCTGAGCCGAGGTCGCGATCGTGAGGAGGAGAAGGAAGAAAAGGAATTTGAAGTGCTTCATATAAAACTCGATGTGTCGGGTGCGACAGGCAGTACCGCCTGCGTTAGCGGGTGGTGCATCGCTGGGGTTCACGCGCAATTGTTATATCTCGACTCTCGACCACCCGCTAACGCGGGCGGTACTGCCTGTGGCGGCGAGAAGCCAGGTCACGCTGTCGCCCTGGATCACCGACGAGGACAGGCAGGAATGCCTGTCCTACGCTTGTCGGCAACAAGCCGAGCCACCCTATCGCCCGGGATCACTAACGAGGACAGGCAGGAATGCCTGTCCTACGCGTGTAGCCGAAGACCAAAGACTGAAGACTAAAGACGGAAGACAAATCCGCAATCCGCAATCCGAAATCCGCAATCCTCAATTGACCCAATCCGCGATGAACACATTCGTGTCGCCCGGCTTCGCCGCGTTGCGGTTCGATGCGAACACCAGCTTTTTGCCATCGGGGGAGAACATCGGGAAACCGTCGAATGTCTCGTTCGTAGTTACACGCTCGAGGCCGGTGCCGTCGACATTGATCAGCGCGAGATCGAAGTTTCGCTTGCGTGGGTCTGTTGCAAAGTAGTTCGTGCAGAAGATGATCTTCTTCCCGTCCGGAGTAAAGAACGGAGCGAACGATGCCGCACCTAGTTTCGTCACCTGACGTTTGTTCGAACCATCCGCGTTCATCACCCATACTTCGAATACCGTCGGCTCGATCAGGTTGTTCGCCAGACGATCTTTGTAGCGTGCGATCTCGGCGTCGGTCTTCGGATGGAATGAGCGATACACGATCTGCTTGCCATCCGGAGAAAAGAACGCACCGCCGTCATAGCCAAGCTCGGTCGTCAGACGTTTGACGTTCTTACCGTTCGTGTCCATCACGTAAAGGTCAAGATCGCCGTCACGCACCGATGTGAAGATGATCTTCTTCCCATCCGGTGAGATCGTCGCCTCCGCGTCGTAGCCGGGCGTCGACGTTAACGGCTTTACTTTCGTGCCGTCAGCGTTCGCCTGAAAGATGTCGTAACCGGGATAGATCGCCCAAACATATCCTTTCGAAAAGTCCGGGTTCGGAGGACACTCTTTGGCCGCGAGATGCGTCGAACCGTAAACGATCTTCTTCCGATCTTTGGAAAAGTACGAGCAGGTCGTTCGGCCATCGCCGGTCGAGACCATCTTCACGTTCGAACCATCGATGTTCATCGTGTAGATCTGATCGCACGCACGTCCGTCACGCTTTGACTGGAAACTCAGCTGCTTTCCATCCGACGAAAAATAGGCCTCGGCATTCTCGCCACCAAACGTCAACTGTTTGACGTTCGTCAGATGCCGCTCCGAATTTTCCTGAGCGCAGATATTTGTAAATAGGGTTATAATTATCGCCGACAAAAGGGCTAACTTCTTCATATACCGTTGTAGAAACTGGATCGGGTCACACTTGCATCCAGAAGACTAAGTTTAACGAATTAAGTCGGCAAGGCAAGCTGATGCCACCTGTGCATCATGCGACATTCGAAATGACTTTCGAGACGACAAAAGACGTTTACGATTGGTATGAACGCCAGCGACCCGTTTTTACGAAGGAGGGTATCGCAGCGATCCCGTGGGAAGACGTTCGAAAATACCCGCTGGACGAACGCTTCATACCCGTCCTGCTCTACATGCGCGATGTCGAAACGCTGACCGACATGTA
>DATEOJ010000401.1:0-12363 GCA_035274235.1 Pyrinomonadaceae bacterium | reverse complement strand
GGTCTCGATACTGGCTTCGTTGCCGAGTCGAACGATCTTTCAGGACGTCAATCTTTGTTCGGCATTGTCCAGGGGGCCAGTCACTTGGAACTCCGGAAGGAAAGTCTCGACCGAACGGTTGAGATCGGATTTGACGGATATGCGATCGGAGGATTGAGCGTCGGAGAAGAGAAGCCGGTCATGTACGGCGTCCTCGAGCACCTAGCTCCGCAGATGCCGGCGGATGCCCCGCGATATTTGATGGGAGTCGGGACTCCCGAGGATCTTGTCGAGGCCGTCGCACGCGGAGTAGACATGTTCGACTGTGTGATCCCCACCCGTAACGGCCGCACCGGAAGTGCGTTTACCTCTCGCGGCAAGCTAAACATAAGAAACGCTCGTTTTGCAGACGATCCGAACCCGCTCGACCCTGAATGTTCGTGTTCAGTCTGTCGGCGGTATTCGCTCGCGTACCTTCGCCATCTTTACCAGGCGGGTGAGATGTCTGCGGCGACGTTGATATCGCATCATAACGTTGCGTTCTTCCTTGACACGATGCGCGCGGTACGGCAATCTATCACATCCGGCACGTTCTCAAGATTCCATAGAGAATTTCTCGCCAAACTGCAGGAGAATCAGGAAACAAGCGTTTGATAAAGACTCTCTGAAGGATATATCATTGGGTTTTTCTCAACCGCGCTAAAAGTGATGAGTACGATTGTATTATTTTTTCAGGACGCCGCAGCCGGCGGTGGTAGCAGCTTGTTGTGGACGCTGCTGCCATTCGTCTTTATTTTCGGCATCTTTTATTTCCTCGTAATCCTGCCGCAGAAAAAGCAGCGACAACAACTGCAGGACATGATCACGCAACTAAAGATCAACGATGAAGTCGTTACGAATGGCGGAGTGATCGGAAAGATCAAGGAAGTCAGGGATACGAGTTTTGTCATCCTAAGCGCCGAGAAGTCGTTTCTGGAGATCGGCAAGAGCGCGGTTGTCGGTCGAAAACCGGAAGAGAGCAAGTCGTAAATGAAGAACAATAGTCTGTGGATCAGGACCGTTCTGATCCTCGCCGTCACAATCGTTGGAATCTACCTCGTCATTGGTCCGCGTCGAACACCGACGTCGGCTGATTTCACCTGGCAGGGCATAAAGGCGAATCTCGCTGAGAACATTAACCTCGGGCTCGACCTACGCGGCGGTTCGTATCTCGTGATGCGCGTCAAAACAGATGACTATCTGAAAACGCTCACCGAGAACACTGCTCAAGCCGCGTTGACGGCAGCGCAGGACGCAAAGCTTCCCGTAACCGGCGATACGCTCACGACTGAGAGCGGCAATTACTCTTTCGCCCTACAGCTTAGCGATGGTTCTCAGGGGCAGGCTGTTATCGACGAGGTGAAGAAGAAGGTCGATCTGGTTAACTGGACCCCGACAACTTCAAACACCGCTGTGTCATGGTCGCTGGCTTCGAACGTCCAGACGGCTCTAAAGGATCAGGCGGTTGATCAGGCATTGAAGATCGTCGAGAGTCGCATTAACGCGTTTGGCGTTAAGGAGCCGACACTTCAGCGACATGGTGCTCAGGCCGCCGGACAGATCCTCCTGCAGATGCCGGGTGTCGATGATCCGGAACGCATCAAGAATCTTATTGGAGCGGAGTCAAAGCTTGAGCTGATGAAGATCGTCAGCCCGCCGAATCCGTCTCCTGTCCAGACGTACCCGACCGAAGAGGCCGCGAAGCAGTCGCTTGGTGGTACGGTCCCGGTTAACCGCCGCGTTTTCCCTTACGACACCGACCGCGAAGCTCGTGCGTCAAACACGACCGACAAGAAAGAAGAGAAACCGAAAGAATGGGTTGTCGTTGAATACCCTTCAGTCGTTGACGGATCGGAGCTCCGCGATGCGAACGCAGTTTCTCAGACCGGTAACGACAGCGACTATCAGATCGCCTTCTCTTTGAAGCCGGGTGGTGCTACGAAGTTTGGCGATTGGACCGGCAAGAACATCGGGAACTACATGGGCGTTGTGCTCAACGGCGAGGTCAAATCGGCAGCGTACATCAAGTCGCGTATCGACGACCGCGGTGAGATCTCCGGTCAGTTCACGAAAGGATCTGCGGATGACCTTGCGCTGACACTACGTTCAGGTGCTTTGCCGGCGAAGATCGAATATCAGGAAGAGAGAACTGTCGGTCCGAGCCTCGGTGCTGATTCGATCAAGGCCGGCGTCACGTCGTCGCTTGCAGGTCTGATCTTCATCGTGGTCTTTATGCTCATCTACTACCGCGGCTCCGGAGTGAACGCGGTCGTCGCGTTGGTTCTCAACCTATTGCTGACGCTCGCGGCATTGATCATGATCGACTCGACATTGACGTTGCCGGGTATCGCGGGTCTTATCCTCGGTATCGGTATGGCCGTCGACTCGAACGTTCTCATTTTTGAGCGTATGCGAGAAGAGCTGCGTGCGGGGCATACGGTAGCGACTGCAGTCGGATTCGGATTCGACCGTGCGTTCATCACGATCATCGACACACACGTCACGACGATCATCTCGGCCGTTATTCTCTATCTATACGGGTCAGGTCCGATCCGCGGATTTGCTGTGACGCTTATTCTCGGTCTGTTGATCAACCTATTCTCGGCTGTCTTTGTATCGCGTACGATTTTCATGTGGCTGCTTCAGAGGAATCCGAACCTGCAGAAGCTAAGTATCTAGAGTAATGCTTGAATTCTTTACCAATTTGCGTGTCGATTGGATGGGCTTGCGAAAGCCCCTCATCGGCATATCGATTGTCATCCTGCTCGCGGGCTTGGCGTCGGCCCTTGGCCGTCAGTTCACTGAAGGTGGAACCGATGCGTTTAACCTCGGTGTCGACTTCCGCGGCGGAACGGTTGTTACGGCTAAGTTCCGTCAACGACCGAACGCCGATGATATCCGTACGGCTCTTCAGGCTGGCGATATTCATGAGGCGATCATTCAGGATTCGACCGACAAAACTGACGAAGTTCTGATCAAGGTCCCGAACGTCGGTCAGAGAGAAGATTGTACGGACGAAGGCGGCAAGGTTCTCGATGAGGCTGGCCGATGCGTTGTAAAAAAAGCCCTGGATACCTTTGGTAAGGAAGCACAAGGTTCGGTCCAACTCGCAGACGACGAAAGTACTGCATACAAGATCGTCGGAACGGATGCCGTCGGTCCGGTCGCCGGAGCTCAGCTCCGAAACCAGGCGGTCATCGCAACGCTGCTCGGTCTGGCCGGTATTCTTCTCTTTATCGCATTCCGTTATGACTGGACGTATGCGGCGGGTGCCGTCATCGCCGTGTTTCACGACGTTCTTATCACCCTTGCGTTCTTCTCGGTCTTCCAGTGGGAGATCAGTTTGACGGTTCTCGCAGCTTTGCTCACCCTCGTCGGATTCTCGGTCAACGACTCGATCGTTATCTTCGACCGCATCCGTGAAAACCTGGGCCTGCATCGCGACAAGTCGATCTACCAACTAACCAACGATTCGATCAATCAGACGATGTCGCGAACCATCGTGACGAACGGTCTGGTGTTCCTGGCGGTCCTTGCACTCGTGCTTTTCGGAGGCGAGGTGCTTCGCGGGTTCTCGCTCGCTTTGTTCGTCGGTTCGATCACGGGTACTTACTCGACGATCGCCATCGCGAGTCCGATCGCGATCTGGTGGCAGGACAAGCTCGGAGCGGCGAAAGTTAAGGAAGTTCAGATCGCTTCGCAGGGCGGTGAGAAGATGGCGTCAGCCTCTCGTCGTTCGGTCACGCGAAGACCTGTTACGAGATAGTAAAAATCTGTAAAACTCCCTGTAGTTACATGGTTTTATTCTTGACTTTCGAGAATCGAGAAACTAGTATTCATAACGTTGCTGGTCAATTAAATATTCGTATCTGCTTTCTCCGTTGTTCCTTCGTGGCAAGACGGGAGTTGTAGAGCTGTAATGCGTTGCCGGCAAAGTTCCTTTTGCCCCGCACTTAATGAACAGCCCAAGTCCTCGACGGGAAGAAAGCCATCAAACAACGAGTCGAATCATTGGTCTGTATACAATGATTACAACTTGGAGTTTGAAAATCATCATCGAAAGTTTTGTAAAGGTTTCGTAGCCCTTGACCTTGTTTGGCACCGGAATATAGGGAGGAAATTATGTTAGATCAACTTGTTGAATCCAAGAGTCACGCCGCCGAGGATACCAAGCGAAGCGGTTTTCTGCTCACGACGTTCATCATCATGGTGACGGTCCTCATGAGCGCGTGGCTTTATAGTCTGTTCGCCAAGGATTACGGAATGGGCGGCGACGAACTTTCGCTCGAGACGCTTGTTGCTCCGCCGGTGATCGAAGAGGCGCCGGAACCGGAGCCCGAAAAGCAACAGCAGAAAGATCCGAACGTTGATGTTCGCAAAGAGATCATTGCGAGCATGACCGAGACTCCGCCGAAAGTTCCGGATAAGGTTAGCTCGGAAAAACTAAACATCCCGCCGCGCGACCCGAACAAATACACCGTCAAAGGTGACACTAACTTCAGTGCAGCGAATGCGCCGCCGCCCGACTACAAGGGACCTGTTAACACGGGTGGAACCGGAAGTGACAGTGGCGCAACCGGTGGTGGAGGAGACGCCGAAACTGTAGCTCCGCCGCCGCCACCAGTTAAGAAAGTGCCGAAGCAGATCTCAGGTGGTGTGCTAAACGGTAAAGCGACAAGCTTGCCGAAACCGCCGTATCCGCCGGCAGCTCGCGCGGTCCGTGCAGCAGGTGCTGTTAGCGTCCAGGTTTTGATCGATGAGAGCGGTAACGTTGTCTCTGCTTCGGCAGTCAGCGGTCACCCACTCCTTCGTGCCGCAGCCGTTCAGGCAGCACGTGGTGCGAGGTTTAGTCCGACCCAGCTTTCCGGACAGGCGGTCAAAGTCTCGGGTGTGATCACCTATAACTTCGTTCCGTAATTTGCGGAACTATCCCGGAAAGCGATTGTCTAAGTAATCGCTTTCCGGAGCTAAAGTTTCTGAAAAACGCGCAATCATAAAAATCTTTTTTGATTTCTTTGGAGGAAAAATCATGACTTTTGTTGCAGACCTGTTAGGAACAGGTTTCATGGGCTTGTTTATGATGTTCGCTGAGCAGGCGAAGATCTCGTTTGGTATCTACGATATCGCGAAGAGCTTGACGATACCGGGCTGGATCGTTATCGCTACGCTGCTTGTTCAGTCGGTCTATATGATCGCCGTGGGCATCGAGCGCTGGCTCACGTACAACAAGGCCAGACAGCAGTCGCGGCAGTATGCGCCGAAGGTTGCTATGGCTCTTAAGAACAGCAATATCGACGAAGCTATCAGCATCAGCGACAAGCACAAAGATTCGCACCTCGCGATGGTTGTTTCGTCCGGTCTGAAGGAGTTCGCCGCACACCAGGGCAACACCGACATCTCGGCTGACGAAATGGAAGCATCGAAGCGTGCTCTTGATCGTGCGATCGCTGTTAAGACGGCTGAGTTGAAGCGTGGTCTAGCTGGTCTCGCAACCGTTGGTTCGACTGCTCCGTTCGTCGGACTGTTCGGAACGGTCGTCGGTATCATCGGTGCGTTCGTTGCACTTGCTCAGGCTGAGAACGCCGGTATCGGTGCTGTCGGTGCCGCCATCGCAGAAGCTCTTGTCGCAACCGCATTCGGTATCGCGGTGGCCGTGCCTGCAGTGTGGCTGTTCAACTATTTCACGAACAAAGTGACGAGCTTTGGTGTCGAAATGGAGAACTCGGCTTCTGAATTGGTCGACTACTTCATCAAGCAGCGTACAAAGGCATTGAGAGGCTAATCGTCGCCTCTCCAGTTTTGCTAGGGAGAATATAAGAATATGGGTGCATCGATCGGTGGAACCAGTGAGTACAACTCGGAGATCAACGTAACTCCGATGGTTGACGTCATGCTGGTGCTTTTGATCATCTTCATGATCGTCACACCGCTTTTGCAGCAGGGAGTCACGGTTAATATTCCGAAGGAACTGAACACGCCTGAAGAGGATGGCGAGATCACCAAGGACACATCCGTGGTGATCTCCATCCCGGACAACAACAACTTCTATATCGGCAAGGACCCGTTCCCGATCACCGCACTGGGTGAAAAGATCCAGACGATGATGAAGGACAAGGCTCCGGACAAGCGCATTGTCTATATCAAGAGTGGTATTGAAGTCGACTACGGAACCGTTGTTCAGGCAATTGACACCATTCGAAAGCAGGATATCGATAAGATCGGTCTTGTTGCTGATAAGAAGAAGGGCGGAGCGCCAAAGGAATAGCTTTTGACCCCGGTGATCGGGGTGGGAGAAACGAATTATGGGAATGTCATCAGGCTCCTCAGAGGGAGCCGTCCCGAGAATTAACGTAACACCGCTTATCGACGTGCTGCTTGTGTTGCTGATCATTTTCATGGTCATCACTCCGGTTAAGCCGAGCAAGTTCGAGGCTAAGGTGCCTGCCGAGCCAAAGAATGAGCAGCAGCTTGACGTTAAACCGAATCCGCTGACACTCGTCATCGCCATCAATCGCGAAAATCGCGGCATCGCTCTCAATAATGAGTCGGCGGGAAGCGTGGATGATCCGACGGCACTGACTGGTAAGCTGCAAGAGATCTTCAACCAGCGCACTACCAACGGCGTGTTCCGCGAGAATTCGAACGAGGTCGAGAAAACGGTCTTTATTAAGTCGCCGACACTTGTTAAGTACGGTGATGTGGTGAAGGTGATTGATGCCGCCAAGATGGCGGGTGCGTCGCCGATCGGTTTACAGATCGACGATCTGGCACAATAAGATTGCCCGAAAGAAGACCGCGGGGAGCCTCCTCCGGTTTTCTTTTTATCAGGGTGGGAGACGGAGTCGAAAAATAAAATGAGATCTTCTCGTTTAGGTTTACTAGCATTAATTACTATCTCAGTACTTTTTGCCACTAACTGCGGTCAGTTCAGCCGCATCATGTCCAGGAAGAACCTCGTGGACGGTTCGCAAGCTTACAAGGACCGCAAATTTGCCGAGGCCGAAGAGTTGTTTAGGAAGGCTGCGGCGCGCGATCCGGAAGGTAGTAGCGCGGAGGGACGAATTGCGCAGGTGTTCCTCGCACGCACGCTTCATTCACAGTACATCGGTGATCGGAAACAGATAGCAAAAGCCGACGAGGCGATAGCTGCTTACAAGAAAGCTTTGGCCATCGATAAGAACGATCAAAGTTCGTACAAGGCAGTCGCGAGTCTTCTGGACAACCTCCAGAAAGGAGACGAGTGGCACGCTTGGGTGACAGAGAGGTCGAACAACGCCGATATCGCTCCACAGAATCGGGCTGAAGCTCTGACGTCTCTTGCGTCCCGCAAGAACACTTGCGCGAACGAAGTAACGGATACCGAGAAGACAAAGAAGACGATCAAGAAGGACGGCAAGGATGCCTTCCAGTGGGTGAAGCCTGAGGATCCGGCCGAACTCGAAACACTTCGCGGTTGCGTTACCGACGGTCTTAAACTCATCGATCAGGCGATTGCTCTTGAGCCGCCAGCGGTGAAGAGTGCGAAAGACCTCGACGTGAAGTCGCTCACCGATGAACAGCTCAAGCAGAATCTCGACTTGTTCAAGGTGTTTGAGTCAGCTCGTTCATACAAGGCGAGTCTTGATGCTCAGGCGATGAGATTGGCAGACATGGAAGGCCGTACGGCTGACCGAGACGCTCTGAAAGCACAGGCTGACTCCGGTCGATCGCTGTTCCTTGAGTTGAGCAATGTCGACAAGGCGATCCAGGATGAGATGGATGCACGTCGTGCGGCGGCGGAAGAAGCGGAAAACGCTAATGCCAACGCAAACGCGACTAAGAAATAGCTCGATATTTATTTAGCTAACGGTGATGCTCAGTTTTCGGATCGAGCATCACCTTTTCTTTTCTACTCTTGGTGGAGTCCGAAAAAGCTGTTAACCGCGACGGCTTAACATGTAGTATTAAAAAGGCGAAACGATGATCCGCATCGAGGACGTCATCCACAAAGTTGAGGAGAACCGGCCGAACCCGGACACGGAGCTGATTCGGCGGGCCTATCTTTTCTCTGCCTTGCATCACCGCGGGCAGAAGCGAGCGTCGGGTGAACCGTATCTCGTCCATCCTCTCGAAGTCGCGGACATCCTGGCCGATATGCGGCTCGATGAGGTAAGTGTTTCGACCGGATTGCTCCATGACGTCGTCGAGGACACCCTCGTCGATCTCGACACGATCCGTTCTTATTTCGGCGACGAAATAACACTCCTCGTCGACGGTCTCACAAAGATCGCCCACATCAGCAATCTCTCCAAAGAAAAGCAGCAGGCAGAGAACGTTCGAAAGATGGTTCTCGCCATGATCACCGACGTCCGCGTAGTGCTCATTAAGCTCGCTGACCGTCTGCACAACATGCGGACGATGCAGTTTCTTAAACCCGAGAAGCGAGCACGCATCTCGCAAGAGACTCTCGACATCTATGCCCCGATCGCACATCGGCTCGGTATGGGTAAGATGCGAAGCGAGCTCGAGGATCTTGCGTTCCAGAATCTTTACCCGCAGGAATACAAGCGGCTCGCGAAAGAGGTTGACGCTCGAAGGCCCGAGTTAGAAGCGACCCTTGAGAGCATAGAAGGAACGATCACCGAGCAGCTTGCCGGTAACGACGTTCCATTCCTTCGAGTGGAAGGCCGCGTAAAACGTCTCTACTCGCTCTGGAAAAAACTGAACAAGCAGAAGCTGATGATCGAGCAGGTTTACGATCTGATCGCCGCCCGAATCATTACGCCCAACGACAAGAAGAACTGCTACCTGGCGCTAAGCGTCATTCACGATATCTGGACGCCGGTTCCCGAGCGATTCAAAGACTGGATCGCAATTCCGCGTGACAACTTGTATCAGTCGCTCCACACATCGGTGATCGGCGACCGCGGTCAGGCATTCGAGGTTCAGATCCGGACCGAGGAGATGCACCGAGTCGCGGAAGAAGGCGTCGCCGCTCACTGGCGTTACAAGGAAAGCAAACTCGGGTCGGAAGAAGACGACAGTAACCTCGACGAGTTGAGAAAGACGGTCGAAAAGCTGCTTCTGCCACTCGTTGAGGACACCGCTGAACAGGCTGATTCTGAAGACTTTATCGAATCCCTCAAGCTCGACCTTTTTCCAAAGGACGTCTACGCGTTTACGCCGAGGGGGAAGGTCATTCAGCTTCCGCGTGGTGCGACGCCGATCGATTTTGCATATGCGATCCACTCGGAAGTCGGCGACACATGTACCGGTGCGAAGATCAACGGACGAATCGTTCCGTTGAAGCATGAGCTGCAGAACGGTGACGTCGTCGAGATCCTCACGACGGCGAACTCCAAACCGTCCCGCGACTGGCTCAACTACGTCACGACCGCGAAAGCGAAGAACCGGATCCGTCACTGGATCTCCGAACAGCAACGGCGCGACTCGATAGATATCGGACGCAAGCTACTCGAAAAGGAAGCGGATCGTTTCCGCGTTTCTCCTAAGAAGCTGATCAACAACGACACCGAGATGAAGCGGATCGCGATGGAGTACGGTCTCGGTCGTCCGGAAGATCTGCTCGCCTCGATCGGCTACGGCAAGACACTTCCGCGCAACGTGCTGTCGAAGTTCCTCGGCGCCGAAAAGTTTGCGGAGCTCGATCCTGACAAGCGAAAGGAGACCCGCATCGAGAGCGGCGTGAAGGCCGTGAAGCGACTTATCGGTCTGGGCGAGGATGCGATCATCGTTAAGGGTGTCGACAACCTGCTGACGACGCGAGCTCGATGCTGCAACCCGCTTCGCGGCGAGGAGATCATCGGCTACATTTCGCTCGGAAAGGGAATCGTCGTCCACAACAAGAAATGCAAGAACGTCGCACAATTGATGGTCAACAGAGACCGTATCGTTGAGGTCGACTGGGCGAAGACCACCGATAAGGAAGAGATCCAGGCGGTCGCAATCCTCGTCACCACCGAGAACCGCACGGGCATGCTTGCCGGCATCACCAACGCCATCGCCGACATCAAGACAGGCATACGCGACGCTCGGGCGATCGTGTCGCGAGACGACAAGGGACTTATCGAAGTTACGGTTGAGGTCTTTGATAAGAAGCACTTGGACAAAGTTCTCGGGGCCATCGGCAACGTTCCCGGCGTTATTGCCGTCGAAAGAGTTAACGCATAACGCAACTTTATTTTTGTCAGCCAGTTTGGTATCATTCGCCTTTTGCTGAAGAGACTGCTGAAGGCGATTTTTTAATGAGAGAGATCATTTCGACAGACAAGGCACCGGGCGCGATCGGGCCTTACTCACAGGCGATCAAGACGGGCGGCATGGTTTTTTGTTCGGGACAGATCCCGATCGATCCGGCGACCGGCGAGTTTGTCTCGGACGATGTTGTCGAACAGACCGAACAAGTATTGAAAAATTTGAGTGCGGTTCTCGAAGCTGCCGGCACGAATCTTGGGAATGTTGTGAAGACAACGGTCTTTCTTGCCGATATGGGCGACTTTGCGGCGATGAACGAGGTCTACGGGCGTTACTTCAGCGAGAACAAGCCAGCACGTGCGACAGTGCAGGCGGCACGGCTACCGAAAGATGCTCGGGTCGAGATCGAGTGCATCGCGGTCGCGTAATCGAGAGTTTAAAAGGGAAAAAGCCAAACGCCGGATACCGACATTTGGCTGTCTAAGAAAGTTCTGCCGTTGTTATGCGGCTTTGATAATTTTGCCCGATTTAATACAGCGGGTGCAGACCTTCATCCGACCGTTACCGCCCGCAGGGAGCTGTACACGGACGGGTTGAAGATTTGGATTAAATCGTCGCCGCGTCTTGTTATTTGCGTGTGAAACGTTATTTCCGAACTGCGGGCCTTTCCCACAAACGTCGCATCTCTGTGCCATAAATAATTGCCTCCAATAAAACCCGAGGTGATAAGTAAGAGTTTTATTGAAAACTCAAAAAGAGAGTTTATACCAAATCAGTAGTTATCGAGTCAAGCAATGGTAGTTATCCATAAATCCGAAGGAGTAATTGGGAAAGTGCAAACGTTAAAAGTCAGGTTCTTCGCAACCACACTCTTGGCCGCGATCGCGATCGTCGCGGGAGCATGCGGAGGCGGAACAGGAAACACGTCGACAACGCAGGGCACCGTCGATCCGAACGAAACGGCCGCAACCGTCAACGGTAAGGTCATCAAGATGGAAGAGGTCGAACGGGCCGTCAAGCAGCAGGCGCAGGGACAGGAGTCCAAGCTGTCGCCGCTCGAGCTTGCCGGTGCCAGACTTCAGGTCCTCCAGACCCTTATCGAGCAGGAAGTAATGTTCCAGAAGGCCGAGAAAGAGGGCGTCGTTCCGAAGGATGAAGATGTCGTCGCCGAGATCAACAAGCAGAAGCAGGAAAGTCGCATGTCCGCCGAAGAGTTCGATAAGCAAATGACCCAGGCGGGCCTCACCGAAGCTTCCTTCCGCGATCAGATCAAGCGCGGGATGGCGATCAAAGCACTCGTTGAAAAGGTGACCGGACGTATCGAGCAGCCGAAAGAAAACGAGATCGAAGCGTTCTTCAAGGGCAATCCCGAGATGTTCGTTAAGAGACGAGGTGTTCAGCTCGCAGCGATCGTGGTCGATCCTACGAACAGCGGTCAGGGTGACCTGACTGTTGATGCGGGATCAGCCGACGCAAAGATCGCTGAGATCCGGGCCAAACTTGCTCAGCCGGGTTTCGACTTTGCTGCACTTGCACGCGAATACAGCGAAGACCCTTCGAAGTTTCGTGGAGGCGACCTTGGCTTCATGAGCGAAGAAGATCTCAAGCAGAGCTATCCGCAACTCGTTCAGGGTTTCATGAACGAGGGCTTTAAGATCGGCCAGGTCACGAACGCTGTTCCGATCAGCGGTAAGGCTTACTTTTTCAAGCTTCAGGACCGAACCGATCGAGAAGAGAACTTGACCCTCGAGAACCCGGAAGTAAAACCGCAGATCACCGAGCGGCTCGTCAACAACCGCAAGCAGCTTCTCGCGGCTTCGTATCAAGCGATCGCTATGAACGAAGCGAAGATCGAGAACTACCTCGCGAAGAAAGTTGTCGATAACCCGAACGAGCTGAGCGGAGCACGACCTGCGCCGGCTGCGAACGCCAACACGGCTCCGGCTGCGAACGCCGCTCCGGCTAACGCCAATGCGGCACCTGCGGCAAACACGAATGCGGCTCCGGCAGGCGCTTCGAATGCTGCGAGCAACACCGCAAAGCCTGCGGCGAATGCGGCTGCACCGGCGAAGAACACGAACGCTAAACCGTAGTTGGATGGGTCGGTGTTAAGGACCGATTCCGAGTTAATTTCCTCGCTGTAAAATCAAA
>DATEOJ010000400.1:0-2952 GCA_035274235.1 Pyrinomonadaceae bacterium | reverse complement strand
CAAATACGGTTTCGTTACCGACATCGAGTCGGACATCATTCCGAAAGGTTTGTCGGAAGATACCGTGCGTCTGATCTCGTCGAAGAAGAACGAGCCGGAGTGGATGCTCGAGTTTCGTCTGAAGGCTTTTCGCAACTGGCTGAAGATGACCGAGCCCGACTACTGGGCAAACTTCAAATATCCGCGGATAGACTTCCAGGACATCTCTTACTACGCCGCGCCGAGGCAGAAAGCGAAGAAAGCGTCGATGGAGGAAGTCGATCCGGAGCTCATTAAGACTTTTGAGAAGCTCGGAATTCCGCTTAGCGAACAGAAGATGCTTGCGAACGTCGCCGTCGACGCGGTTTTCGATTCGGTCTCTGTTGCGACCACGTACAAAGAGAAACTCAAAAAAGCGGGCGTGATCTTTTGCTCCTTCACCGAAGCGGTTGCGGATTATCCGGAGCTTATCAAGAAGTATCTCGGATCGGTCGTTCCCGTTAACGACAACTACTACGCGGCTTTGAATTCGGCTGTGTTCTCCGATGGGTCGTTCGTCTTTATTCCGAAAGGCGTGCGATGTCCGATGGAATTGTCGACTTACTTCCGCATCAACACGCAGGAGTCCGGACAGTTTGAGCGAACACTGATCGTCGCCGAAGAAGGCGGCTACGTCGCGTACAACGAAGGATGTACCGCTCCGCAGTTCGATACTAATCAACTTCATGCCGCGGTGGTCGAGCTTGTTGCTTTGGACGACGCGGAGATCAAATACTCGACGGTTCAAAACTGGTACGCCGGTGATGAGACCGGTAAAGGCGGGATCTACAACTTCGTAACTAAACGCGGTGCGTGTCGCGGTGTGAACTCGAAGATCTCGTGGACTCAGGTCGAAACGGGTTCGGCGATCACGTGGAAATATCCGAGTGTGATCCTGCAAGGCGACAACTCGATCGGTGAGTTTTACTCGGTCGCACTGACGAACAACGCGCAGATCGCTGATACGGGGACAAAAATGATCCACTTGGGCAAGAACACCAAGTCGACGATCGTCTCGAAGGGAATCTCGGCCGGCCGGTCGAACAACTCATATCGCGGGCTCGTAAAAGTAATGCCCAAAGCGACAGGTGCCAGGAACTACACGCAGTGCGACTCGATGCTTATCGGCGGGAAGTCGGAAGCGAACACGTTTCCGTACATCGAAGTGATGAACAACACAGCGAAGGTCGAGCACGAAGCGACGACTTCGAAGATCAGCGAGGAGCAGTTGTTCTATCTCCAGCAGCGCGGGATATCGCAGGAAGACGCGGTGTCGTTGATCATCAACGGATTTTGTAAGGAAGTCTTCCGCGAGCTGCCGATGGAATACGCGGTGGAAGCGCAGAAGTTGTTGGGGTTGAAGTTGGAAGGATCGGTCGGATAGTGATGCGACTGTTTGCGCTGGGTACGTTACTTCTCCTTCTCGCAGTGAGCGCGTTCGCTCAATGCAAGGTTGAGGGCTGCGGATTAGTTATCCGGGGGAAGGTCGCAGACCTCGAAGTCGAACGCAATAGTAAAGAGAACAGCGTCAGGCTTCACGTGAAACTCGACGTGACTTTCGCAAACGACGGTAATGCGCCGATCATACTTTTTAAGCCCGAGCATGAGAATGAATCTCGGTATTGGCTCGGCGCCTGGTCGCTGTATTTAGACGCGAGCTTGAAAGCCGACCCGGTGTTTGTCGACGGTTACTGGCAGTCGATCAGCGGAAGTGACTATTACAAGAAGCTGGCAGACGGTCTTGATGTAAAGACTCCACCAGCCGAGTTTACGAAGATCTTAAAGCCGAATGAGTCATGGAGCTTTAAGGATGATTTTCAGATCTATTTCGAAGCCGAGAAGGGCAGTCGCTACCCGCCGCATAGAACTTGGAAGGAAATGAGTGAGCTCGGCACTTCAGTATTTCAAATGCGAATCAGTTACGAGCTGTCGCCTTGGAATGTCGGCTACTTCAAGCCGAACCTGATCAAGAAGCTGAAGAAGCGTTGGAGTAGTTACGGAAACTTGTTGGTCGAAGACGAGAAGGACCGGTTCAACCATTTCATCCATACATCGGAATTGATGGAGATCGATATTAGTAAGGCGAAGGAGAGGGTAACGGTCGGCACGCCGAAGACCGGTCAGTGACGCGACCCCGATTTGAACGACGGCGATAGAAGAAGTTAGCCGGCATTTACCAAGGAGATCTGATCATGCGGTACAGCTCGGCGTTTTGGATTCTCTTTTTGATCTTTGCAAGTTTGGGAAGTGTCTCGGCCCAAAAGTCGGTCGTGCAGACTAAGGAGTCACAGGCGGCAATGACGCCTAAGGCGGCGCTGCAGCGTTTG
Organism: Pyrinomonadaceae bacterium; assembly: GCA_035274235.1. Classification (GTDB taxonomy): domain Bacteria; phylum Acidobacteriota; class Blastocatellia; order Pyrinomonadales; family Pyrinomonadaceae; genus OLB17. Next base: position 607 of record DATEOJ010000400.1, on the reverse strand, counting down.
AAAGAAGGGAATGCGCGATTTGTTAGCGGGAAGATCCGCGATCAGGCGAATTACCGCGCCGAGGTTTTGGAGACTGGAAAGTATGGTCAGTATCCATTCGCCGCGTTTGTTAGCTGCATCGATTCGCGCGTCGACGTCGACAACATCTTCGATCTGAACAACGGCGACGCATTTGATGCGCGGATCGTGGCGGGGATCGTCGACGCCGGCATGCTCGGCAGTCTCGAGTACGCGACCGAAGAGGCCGGGGCGAAATTGATCGTCGTTCTTGGTCATACGCATTGCGGTGGGATCAAAGGTGCGTGCGACGACATTCAGTTGGGACATCTCACCGGTGCGTTGGCGAGAATACGACCGGCAGTTAGGACCGTAGCGAAAGATTGGAAGGACGGCGAGATGAACTCCAAGAATGACAAGTTCGTGGACGCCGTGATGCGAGAAAATGTGAAGCTCATGATCAAGAACATACACCTGCATAGCGAGGTTATCCGCGAGCTGGAGAAGGCCGGAAAGGTTTTGATCGTGGGTGCCGCGTACGACGTGGAGACTGGGCAGGTGACGTTTTTTGAGAAATAGGCGGAGCGACTGGAACGCAGGCGTCCCGCCT
>DATEOJ010000399.1:0-6027 GCA_035274235.1 Pyrinomonadaceae bacterium | reverse complement strand
GTTCGGCGGTTCCAGATCGCGCGTCCTCGAAGATACAGTTCGTACGCCTCGGTGTTGGCCGTGGCCTTTTTCAGTATCTCCGACCGCTCGCGTCCGATCAGCTGCAGCTTGAGCGCCTCAACAACGGCTAACGTGATCTCGTCCTGGACGGCGAAGATGTCATTCATCTCGCGATCGTAGCGCTCGGACCAGAGTTGGTATCCGTCGGCAGCATTCACAAGCTGCATCATGATCCGCACGCGATCGCCGATCTTTCTCACGCTGCCTTCGAGAACATTTCTTACGCCAAGGATCCGACCGATCTGTTTCGCGTCAGTGTTGGTGCCCTTGAAGGAGAACGCTGACGTGCGAGCGGCGACCTTGAGGCTTTCGATCTTCGCTAATGCGTTCAGGATCTCCTCGGCGAGTCCGTCGCAGAAGTAATCATTTTCAGGATCGGCACTTATATTGACCAAGGGAAGGACGGCGACAGAATGCTCCGGTGCAATATCCGCCGAGTGGTTTTCGTGTGTGAGAGCAAGTGTGTTGAGATCGAGGTCCGGCAACATCGCCGTACGCTGATCCGCCGCTGGTCCATCCAACAACGCAGACCCGTCGTCGAGACAGTAACTCAGACTGTCGTCGTAATAATCGCGCATGCAAATTGAGCAACGTTTCATTCGGCCGAATATTTACCTGAAGTCTGTAAGCATGATCGCGTTGCCGATGCCTTCGGCCCTGACCACTGCGATGCGTTTGCCGTCGCGTGAGTAATCGCGGCGTGCGAACCCGGGGATGGGGAGGTTCGTTATGATACGCCCCGGACTTCCGTCAACCGGCTGCAGCCAAAGATCCTGTCGTTCGCCGGATGCGTTGATAAGAACGATGCCTTTGTCGTCCGGAGTCCAGACCGGACCACGGCCCCAGTTTATTGCGTCTGGAACGTCAATGGTTTCGAGCGGAGCTCCGCCGTCAGCGGAGTAAATGAGCAGTTTCGTCCATTGAAGCGTCGCCTCGTTCAACGTGAAGCATGCGAAGCGACTGTTGTCCGTTGAATAGTGCGGCTCGGTTGCCGGCTGATCCGTGACCGGTTTCTCTTCACCCCCGTCGATCGGAACCCGCATGATCCGCGGCACACCTTCCAAATACGCGGAGTACAAAACCCATTTGCCGTCGAGCGAGACAGAGGCGTTGTCGGCTCCGATCGATTTTGTCAGCACAAGTAGGTTCGCACCCGAAGTATCGACCCTTACCAACTGGCCGCCCTTCTGTGAAGAAGTGAAGACGATATACCGGCCATCCGGCGACGCGGTCGGATTCAACTTAAAGATCCGGTCGTTAGTGACCGGCTTAGCATCGCTGCCATCGGCGTTCATGATCCAAACCTCGGCATCGCCGGTTTGATCCGAGATATATGCGATCCGTCCGTCGGCAGTCCAGCTTAGCCCCCATGTGTCGCCTGTCGCCGGCATGATCGCTTTCGCGTTCTCGGGTTTGAGATCCGGTGATACCCAAACCGCCGACTTGCTTGAAACCTCTCCGGCGACGATCGATCGACCGTCGGCTGTTATCGAAAGACTATAGTGTCCGTATAGATCATTTGTCAGTCTTCGATACTTACCCGAGGGATAGCCGAGTTCCCAGATCTGACCCGGCAAATAAACATTTTCTGTCGCGATCACGAGCATCGAATCTCCGCTCGGATGCCAAACAATATCTTCAACGCCGTCCCACTTCCTCTCGCCAAACTCTTTTACTTCTCCCGAGCTGACCGAGATCAGAGCGACGGATGTGCTGCCCGTTCCACCCAACGCATCATCCCCGACACCTACAGCGATCTGCGATCCATCGGGCGACCAAGTCGGGATGGTTGAAAAGTACTGCTTACCCTTGCGCGACGCGAGTACGCGTTCATTGGTTCCATCCGCGTTTGCGACGATCAGCAAGTCAGTCACATTAGGAGCGTCGGCGCGACGAAATACGATCGACTTCCCGTCGCTTGAAAACTGAACCGGACTCGCATTCGAGATAAACTTCACCGGCGTGCCACCAAGGGTCGGAACACGGTAGACCGTCGGCCGTTCATCGGTCGGCATGATCGCGTTGAAGTAGACGAAATTGCCGTCCGGCGAAAAGGTGATGCCGTTGAACCGTGGCGACTCACCTGGCTTAACGACATTTATGCTGCTCCCGCTTACGATCTGTTTTATCCACAACGACTGTTTGCCATCCTCGAACTTTACGTAGGCAAGAAACTTTCCGTCGGGCGAGATCTTTGGAGAGCGTGTTCGGCCGTCGCCGGATAGTCTCTGGGTCTGAATGGTAATGGTTCGCGGCGTAGTGTCGTCGCGAGTTGCGCGGAAGATCCCATACCCAACTCCAACGATCACCGCCGCCCCGAGCGCAACTATCGCCGCTGTCTTAGAGAACTTCTTAGCCGGCGGTGATTGTTGAGTGAGGACGCGGGTCTCTCCTTCCGTTAGAATTCCGGTCCGTTGCGAATCCGCGGTTTCAATGACCTCAGTCTTTCGATCGTTGCCCGAAGCCGGCCCTTCGAGAAGCGCGGTTCCATCGTCGAGACAATAAATAAGTGTCTCGTCGTAGTAATCTCTCCTGCACTCGGGGCAACGTTTCATCGCTCTTACTCAAAACCCTCGATCATCCATATGTCACCGCCCTCGGGTCGAAATCGATCGAAGAGGACCCACTTCCCGTCAGGCGACCACACTGGATAATCGATGCGCACGTCAGCATCGCCAAACTCGAAAATATTCTGAGCTTCCCCCTGTCCGGCCGGCGACAACCAAAGAGCCTTGTGAGCCGAAACATCCATTAGCAGATCGAATGACGGCCCGAACGAAAGGTGTGCTCCGCCTTTTACGTTTGCCAGTTCGGTCGGAGCGCTTCCATCGATCGGAACCTGCATCACATTCCATCCGTTCGCGGTGATACCGCGTGTAACGATCGCATCACCAGCCTTCGTCCAACGCATGAAATGCCCGCGAACGCCGGATTTGGTGAGCTGTCGATCTTGAGTTCCATCGGCACTCATGATCCACGCTTCCGTGCGCCCGGTCCGGTCCGACTGAAACGCTATCAGTTTCCCGTCGGGCGAGTAGAAAGGATTGATGTCAGTCGCAGCGTCTTGTGTCAGTTGTGTAAGAGCACCGGTCTCGATATCCACTCGCCAAACGTCCGCGTTTCCATTCCGTGACGAAAAGAAAACCAATTGCTTTCCGTCCGGCGACCACGTCGGCTGAAAGTCACCGCCCGGTCCACGCGTGACCTGTTTCGTCGTCACGTCGGCGAACGAATAGAGCCAGATATTCATGTCACCCGATCGGTCGGAATTGAACGCGATCTTCGAACCGTCGGGCGACCACGATCCGCGACTGTCTTCGCGTGTCGTCGAGATCAGATTCTCAGGTTGGCCCATTGCTTTTCCCGTTATTGGCGAAACTGGAAGCCGCCATAGATCTGCATTCTGCCGAAGCACCGAGAAACCCAAACGCTTTCCATCCGGCGATAGTGCAAGTTCGACATCCTGTCCCGCACCGGTGGTTATCTGCTGAGGCTGACCCGAGGGCTCGCCGCCTCGTGAGACGCCAACGCTCCAGACGTTATAACCGCCGCCTCGATCCGACGAGAAATAGATGCGATCGTTCTTGATCGACCAAACGGGATTGAGATTGTTGTTTAGATCGTTCGTGATCCAAGTCATCTTTCTATCTGCGAGATCGACCGTGCGTATATTGAACTTCGTCCGCTCAATGTTTTGAAAGACGACTCGCTTACCATCCGCAGACCAATGCGGTCTCACGTGGCTTGCCTCTTCCGATGTGTCCGTTGAGATCTGCTGCGGGTTGTGTCCGCTTTGGTCGGATGTCCAGATACGACGCGGTCCGGCCCGCGATGCGTCGTACGCGATGAATTTTCCGTCGGGTGAAAAGGCGGGATTGAATGCGTTGTCGAGTATCTTTGCCGGTTGGCCCGACTGAATATCGAGACTCCAAATATCACCCGCGTCGAACGAACCAAACACATCGGCCGGTTGAAGTTTCTCGTTCTGTCGTTGGGCTCGAACGAACAGTATTGTCGCTCCGTCGGGTGACCAGGCAGCTTGGATCTCGTCGAACTCGCCGGTCGATAGTTGTTTTTCTTCTCCGCCTACTAGGTCCTTGAAGAAGATCTTGCGCACTCCTCCGACTTCGGCAGAGTAAGCGATCTTGTTTCCGTCAGGAGACCATGCGGGATACTCTTCGATCGCATCGGCGAAAGTGACTTGCGTAAGTTTGGGGGGCGCGAGGCGAGCGGTCGGCTGAACCTTATCGCGCAAGAAAAAGTAGCCGATTGCTCCGATAGCCGCGACCCCGAGTACTGCGAAGACGATCCACTTCGCGGAGCCCGGCTTTGCACCCGTCCCCTCATCGGCTTGAGGAAGCGTGACCGCCTCGAACTTCACCGTCTCTTTCGGAAGTATCGCGGTTGGCGAATCGGCAACCGAGTGAACTTCCGACGCAGGCCCGTCAAGCAGCGCAGTTCCATCATCGAGACAGTAAAGCAGCGTCTCATCATAATAGTCTCGCCTGCACTGCGGACATCGTTTCATCTATCTAAAGTTGGTGAACATCACCGCGTCGCTTGTTTCCGATCCCAAGACAATGGCCACCCCTTTTCCATGACGCGACCATTCGCGTCGGAATAAATAGCCTTGCTTATAATTCGTTAACTGTTTCGCCGGACCGCCATCGATCGGTTGTACCCAAACGTTGCCGACATCATCGCGTGCGTCAACATATGTAATGCCCTTGCCGTCTGACGTCCAGTACGGAGAACTATCGACGGAAACTGTCTGCGGAACCGGCAGCTTGTTGACAACGCTGCCGCCTTCAAACGGAACGATGACGATCTCCCATTTCTTATCCGGGTTAAGCTCAGTGGTAAAACACGCGACAAATTTTCCGTCCGGTGACACGTCTGACTCCAGCGCTGGAAAGTCCGTTATTTGGATCGGCTCCCCGCCGTTGACCGACACTCGCCAAAGAACTTGTTTCCCACTGCGGAATGAATCGTAGACTACCCAGTTCCCGTCCGGCGTCGCGCGTGGGTTCCCGTCGTCGGGCCCGTTTGTTATCTGTGTCTGTTGACCGCCATCAAGATCCATCCGCCACAGTCTTCTTCCGCCCTTCTCCGAAACGAAAACGATATATCGCCCATCGCCGGTGACTGTCGGCGTGTATTTCGAAATGCCGTCGCTGGTCAACTGCTTGGCACCACTGCCATCGCCATTCATGATCCAGATCTCAGTCGCACCGCTACTATTCGAGACGTAGACGATCCGCCCGTCAGGAGTCATCGTCATTCCCCAAGTGCCCTCGGTCTTTGCTCGAGAGACCTGAGCTACTTTGCTGATGTCACCCGCTGACGAATACCAAATGCTACCGAACGACTGGCGCTGAACCGCAACCAGGTTTTTTGAGTCGGAGGTTATGGAGAGATAGTGGTAATCCAACAAGTCGTGGGTCAGCTGACTCGCCTCGCCTGACGGGTATTTGATCGTCCAGACTTGTCTAAGGGAGTTCTGTCCGTTTTGGGAAGCTAGCACCAGCAACTCAGACTGATCGGCAGTCCAGACCGCAAACGAAAGAAGGTCGAACCGCTGTTTACCAAACTCCGTGACTTCCCCGGTAGAAAGATCGGCGGTCGCCATTATGCGCTGGTGCTCGAATGTGTCGTCTCCAATCGCGAGAGCAAGGAATTTGCCATCCGGTGACCATGCGATGCTATTCCCGACCAGGTACTGGTGCCCGGTTCGTGCGAGAAGTTTGCGCTCACCCGTACCATCCACGTCCGCGATCATCAGCGCTATCTCACCCTCTGCCGGTGTGGATCTTGCGAAGGCCATCTTGGTTCCATCGGGTGAGAAGGAGACCTGACTATCGACCCGGGCCGCGATCTTGACGGGCGTGCCGCCAAGCGTCGGCACGCGATACAAAGTCCCGAAGCCGGCTTCCGTACGTGCGAAGTAGACAAACGCGCCATCGGGTG
>DATEOJ010000398.1:0-2298 GCA_035274235.1 Pyrinomonadaceae bacterium | reverse complement strand
CGTGAGCGGGTGGTATAGCGCCGGCAAATAAAGCAGGTCTTCGTTTATCGATACTCGACCGCCAGCTTACGCGGGCGGTACTGCCATCGACCAGAACCAACCGCGTCTCAATCCAAACAAAAAAGGCGGCCCCGGCGGCCGCCTCTCAGAGTTCGTCAACAATAAACTAAACCGTTACCGATTCGTCCTCTTCTTCTTCGGCGTCTGCCGAAGATAAGAAGTCATCGTCATCGTCGTCATCATCGACGCTGCTCACTGACGATGTGCTGTAGCTCGAAGTCTCCGCTGGCTGATACTGTGCCTGTGCCGCAGCCGTCGCAGCGTTCTCCTCCTCTTCGCGGGCACGCATCATGCTACAACCGCCTTCGAATACCGCACCTTCCTCGATGATCAGACGCGGTGTTGCGACGTTGCCCATCACGCGGGCAGTTCGTCCGAGCTGGATCTTCTCGGACGCGACGACATCGCCATTAACCACACCGTTAATCGTAGCGACGCCGACCGACACGTTCGCATCGACCTGGCCATTCGTTCCGACGATCAGCGTACCGCCATCCGAAGCGACCGATCCCGTGAGGTGTCCGTCTACACGGAGCATCATCTGGAACGTCGTCTCTCCGGTGAGTACCGTGCCGTGTCCAACGAAACCACTCAAGCGGCCTTCTTTAATATCACGAGCGATCGATTCGCTGTCCGTAACGACGCGCGGCGATGCGGCAGACTGACTTTCGCCGCCGTACTGGTAAGAGCTGGGCGCCGAACTCGAAACGCCGTTATTGTAGTCGTTTGTCTCCGGTACGTCCGACCTGGAACTTCTTCCCATTCTGATCATATGACAATGAACTCCTTTGTTTGTGGTGATTTTTAGAAGGCATTTCAGTGACAGGTGGGCCCTGACTAACGATCGCTGATATCACTTATTGAAGTGGTAAAAATCGGAAGAATGCCTGCCAAAGCATCATAGAACTCGGTGGGGGCAATGTAAAGGGGTTTTTTAACGTTTGTTAAAACCGTGCATACATGCGAAAATTTCAGTTTTCGGAGGCTGACCAGAAGTTGTTTGTAGAGACCAAGACCAAAACTAAACTGCTCAAGAAGATGGGTAGAGCCATCGCCGATTTCGGGATGATCGAAGAAGGCGACAAGGTGATGGTTTGTCTCTCGGGCGGCAAAGACAGCTATACGCTGCTCGACCTGCTGCTCGACGTACAGCGACGTGCACCGATCAAGTTCGAGATCCTCGCGGTCAACCTCGATCAAAAGCAGCCCGGATTTCCGGAAGAGGTTCTGCCGAACTACCTTACGGAGATCGGCGTGCCGTTTCGTATCGTCGAGGAAGATACCTACACGATCGTCAAGGAGCATATTCCCGAGGGGAAAACTTTTTGCTCTCTGTGTTCGCGTCTGCGTCGCGGAATTCTCTACACCACCGCGATCCAGGAAGGCTGCACGAAGATCGCCCTCGGTCATCACGCCGACGACGTCATCAACACGTTTCTCTTAAATCTTTTCTTTGTCGGTCAGCTAAAGGCGATGCCTCCGATCCTTCGATCTGACGCCCGTACGAACACGATCATTCGGCCGCTCGCTTATTGTCAGGAAAGCGAGATCGCGAAGTACGCAGATGAGCGCCAGTTCCCGATCATTCCGTGTAACCTTTGCGGTTCGCAGCCAAACTTGAAACGTGCTCGCGTGAAACGGCTCGTGAGTGATCTTGCCGCGGAAATTCCTTCGCTGCGTTCATCGATACTGACCGCGTTAACAAACGTGACCGGTTCGCACCTCCTCGACACCGAGCTTTACGACTTCCGCAACTTCGAACCCATCGTCAAGAAGATCCCGCCGGGCCACGGCAGCATCGAGAAAGAACTCGACGCCATCTTCGACCACAGCGAACCGACGTTCGTTCCAAATCTCATGCAAGCATCCGGCATTGAGCTTTCGTAGTTTATCTTCAAGCGCCAACCACATTCGCAAGTCCGGAAGGACAGCTTGCTCCCGCTTTTGCGGCCCCGAAACATCATTTCTATTTGCAACTCCGAACTCTGGGTACCCACGAAAGCGAAGGTTGCCATCAGCGGGGGCAAGCCACATTGGCGCCAAGTTAATCCGCGTTTAGTGCGTCAACGGCACGACGGCCGCGTAGCGGTCAGATGCGTTTAGCCGTGGGTGAAGCCCGAAGGGGCGGAGCCCACGGACAGCATCGACAACGCGTCGTTGCCGCGTTAGCGGCAAGTGCACAACTCAACGACGAGGCCTCGCTCGAAATGCACTCGCTCACTGAAGAAGCTTGATCTA
>DATEOJ010000397.1:0-4873 GCA_035274235.1 Pyrinomonadaceae bacterium | reverse complement strand
AATCAGGCGATCGCGAGCGCACAGGCATCGGTTGAAGCGGCGCGGACCGAAGTTGGAACCGCACAACAGGCATTGGCCGACACCGTCGTTCGAGCACCGTTCTCCGGGTTTGTTAGTTCGCGACCGGTCGCGGTCGGCGAGTATGTCTCCTCGGCTTCTATCGTTGCGACGTTGCTCAGATCGAACCCGATCAAGATCCAGATTCAGGTCGCGGAAGCAGACGTGCCATCGGTCATCGTCGGACGCGGCGTTTCAGTTCAGGTAGACGCTTACAAAGATCGAAACTTCGCCGGCACCGTGACGGCGATCAATCCGGCGGTCGACCCGAGCTCACGATCGACGGTTGTCGAGGCATCGATCGAGAACAGCGACAACGCACTTCGCTCGGGAATGTTTGGGACTGCGCGAATTACGAAGGAGGGCGGAGGCACCGGAGTCTTTGTCCCGAAGACCGCGGTCTACAGCGATCAGGCGACTCAGTCGTTCCGTGCGTTCGTGATCATTGACGGCGTCGCCAAGCTCCGAACGCTCCAAGCCGGCCCCGAAGAAGGCGACCAGATCCAGATCCTCGATGGCCTAAACGCGGATGAGATCGTTGCGACGAGTAATCTTGAGAATTTGTATGAAGGAGCGAAAGTTGTTTCTGGTTCCTAGTTCCTGGGGAGCTCGAAACTAGAAACAAGGAACAAGGAACAAGGAACTTTGATTTATGCAGTGGTTGGCTGAGATTTGCGTTCATCGACCGGTTTTCGCGACCGTCATCGTGATGTTCCTCACCGTCGTCGGCGGGTTTAGTTTCTTTACGCTTGGTGTCGACCGCTTCCCGAAGATCGACTTGCCGACCGTTTCCGTCCGAACTTCGAATCCCGGTGCCGCACCGGAGGAGATCGAGTCTGAGATCACTGACGTCATCGAAGGAGCTCTTAACACTGTCCCGGGTGTCGAGGAGATGCGTTCCAGTTCGTCGCGTGGCAGTTCGAACGTAACACTCACATTCAATCTCGAGAAAGATCCCGACGTCGCATTTCAGGAGATCCAACAAAAACTCAGCACGGTCGTCAACCGTCTTCCCGAATCGGCGGATCCACCCGTCGCCCAAAAGGCGGATCCGGATTCGCAGCCGATCCTGATGTACACCATCAGTGCGCCTCGGCCGGTGATGGAGTTGACGGAACTCGTCGAGAACCTCATTCAGGAACGTATCGAATCGGCGGACGGTGTCGGCGAAGTTTTCATGTGGGGTTCGCGCGAGAAGCAGGTGAAGATCCTTATCGATCCAAACCGCCTGCGTGCATTCAACCTCTCGGTCACCGATGTGACCAACGCGGTTCGTTCGCAGAATCAGGAAATGCCCGGTGGCAATCTCATCGAAGGAGCTCGCACGCTTGGTGTGCGGACGATGAGCAAGCTGAAGAAGGTCGAGGAATTCAATGACGTCGTCATTACGACACGTAACGGGTTTCCGATTCAGATCCGGGACGTCGGTCGTGTCCAGGAAGTCGGTTCGGATCCGTCATCGGCAGCATCGCTGAACGGAACTCTCGCGGTATCGCTGGGAATTAGAAAGCAGGCCGGAGCGAATACGATCGCCGTGATCAACAACGTCAAGGCGCGTATGGCGACGATCGTTCCGAATCTTCCGTCGGATATGAAGGTCGCGACGATCCGCGATCAATCCGAGTTTATCGAGAACTCTCTTCACGCGATCGAAGAGCATTTAGTACTTGGCGGACTGTTCGCCGCGATCGTCGTTTTCTTTTTCCTTTGGAACTTTCGCTCGACGATCATCGCGGCCCTCGCGATACCCGTCTCGATCATCGCCGCTTTTGCCGCCATCGCTGCGTTTGGCTATTCGCTGAACCAGATGACGATGCTTGCCCTGACATTGATGGTCGGCATCGTTATCGACGACGCGATCGTCGTCTTAGAGAATATTTATCGCTATGTCGAAGAGAAGGGAATGAATCCCTTCCAGGCGGCTATCGAGGGAACCCGTGAGATCGGTCTTGCGGTTCTTGCGACGACGTTGTCGCTGCTCGCTGTGTTTCTGCCGGTCGGGTTCATGACCGGTATCGTCGGGCGGTTCATGTCGTCGTTTGGTCTAACGGCCGCGGCCGCGATCGCCGTCTCGCTGATCGTCTCTTTCACCCTTACGCCCATGCTGGCCGCGCGATGGATCAAACGGCCGGAGGATGAAGAAGGGGAGACGGGGAGAAGGGGAGAAGGGGCGACACGCGCGTTTGAACATACGACGGCTGACGATGACGACGAAGAAATCCGCAATCCGCAATCCGAAATCCGCAATGACAGTAAGGCGGGTTGGTTCTATAGCAGGGTCGACGGTGGTTACACGTGGCTCTTGAAGACCGCGATGCGTTTCCGGTGGGCCGTTGTGCTTATCTGCGTGCTGACGGTTCTATCGATAGTGCCTCTATATAAGTTCGTCGGTATGGCATTTCTACCGGACGAAGACGAATCGCTCTTCCAGATCAATCTTCGCGGACCGCAGGGAACGTCGCTGTCGGCGACGCAATCGATCCTCGATCGAATCGCTCGCGACGTCCGGGAGCAGATACCGGAAGTTCAGAACACGCTCATCCTTGCTGGATTCGGACGCGGGTCGGGGCCGAACAACGGCTTTATCAATGTAAGTCTTAAGCCGGTATCGCAGAGATCGCGCGGACAGGCACAGTTGATCAACCAGACGCGCGGCATCGTAAAGAATTACAACTCGAAGGACTATCAGGTGAGCGTCTCTGCATCGTCGTCGATCGCGGGAAGTATAGGTCTTGGTCGGGGCGGTTCGGGGGTTGGTTATTACATCGCCGGTCCGGACATGGGCAAGCTGACGGAGTTTGCGAACACACTCGTCGACAAGATGAAGGCGGATCCGATCTTTCGCGATCCCGACACGTCGATCGAAGTCGGTTCGCCGGAGATCCGCGTGGTCATCGATCGTACGAAGGCGGCCGATCTCGGCGTGCGTGCGGGTGACGTCGCACAAGCTCTAAACATTCTCGCCGCCGGACAGATCGTCTCTACATTTAGCGAGGGATCGAAACAGTTTGATGTGGTCGTGCAGGCGGACGAACAGTTTCGACGTGATCGAAGTTTTCTACCGCAGTTCACGGTTGCGGCGACCAATGTGAATCGCGGAGCGCCACAGAAGGGCACCGACACTTCGAATCAGCCGCCTAGCGTTGGGACTGCAACCGTCCCGCTTGATCGGGTCGTAAAACTTTCCGAGGGTTTGAGTCCGTCGTCGATCAACCGTCTGAATCGCCTGCGACAGGTGACCGTGTCCGCGAGCTTGCCGCCGAATTCATCCGAGTCCGACGCCATCGCGAAGATACAACAGTACGCCGAAGGAATTCAGATGCCGCCCGAGTACATCACCGGCGTCACCGGACAATCGAAGGAATTGCAAAAAGCGTACACTGCATTTCTCTACGCGTTCCTCTTGTCGTTCGTTTTCATGTATCTGATTCTTGCGGCGCAGTTCGAGTCGTTCATCCACCCGGTGACGATCCTGCTCACGCTGCCGCTGTCGGTGCCGTTCGCTTTGCTATCGACGGCGATAGCGGGTCAGACGCTCAACATCTTCTCCGCGCTTGGGATTCTGCTTCTGTTCGGAATCGTGAAGAAGAACGCGATCCTGCAGATCGATCACACGAACACGCTTCGCTCGCGGGGCCTTAGCCGGTACGACGCGATCATTCAAGCGAATCGAGATCGATTGCGACCCATCCTGATGACGACGATCGCACTCGTCGCGGGTATGATCCCGCTCGTTCTTGGAAGCGGCGCGGGTGCGGCGACGAACCGTTCGATCGGAATTTTGGTGGTTGGTGGACAGTCGTTGTGTTTGCTGCTCACGCTGCTCGCGGTGCCTGTTTTTTATTCGCTCTTTGACGACGCCGCGGAGTCGGCCGCGTTTAGGGCAGTGTCGTCCAGCGTCTCGGCGGTCACCGGCAGATTGACGTCGGTGTTCAAACGAAAGCGCCGGGTAGCGGACGACGAGGAGGGCCAGACTGAAAATGGCTAAGAAAAGTTTTCTCTTATCAATCGTTGGAGTTTTTGTGGTAGGTCTTTCGGCGGCGAACGCGCAAACGCCGACAACTATCCCGACGCCGGCCGCTCCTGTCGTTGTGCCCACAGCTACACCGGACGTGTCTATCATTTCGCCGACCGCCACGCCACCGCCTGCAGTCGTGCCCGGAGCTACGCCGATCCCGATCAGGATCACGCCTCCCGCTGATCTTCCAAACGAGCCGCCGCCGGTCGCACCGAATTTCGAGGCGCCGATCCGTCCGCTGCCATCAGCGGAACGGGTTGGTGTCGATATGGCGAACCAGTTGTCGCTGACGCTTGAAGAAGCGATCGAATTGGCTCTCAGGAACAACAACAATATCGACGCGTCGAGAAACAGCGTGCAGATCGCGGAGTTCAACCTTCGTGGTGCACGGGGAATTTACGATCCGTTGATCGAGGGCGAAAGCTATTACGACAGCACGTCGACGCCGACTGCCTCAACGATCGGCGGTGCGGTTAACGGTTCGGTCACACAGACGCGATACTTCGGGTCGGCAGGTCTCAGCGGTTTCTCACCGTGGGCCGGCGGTAGTTACGCCCTTCGGTTCGATGCGGCGCGGAGTTCGACGACTAATACGAACGCGACGTTGAATCCGCAGTTTCCGGCGCTGTTCACGGCGACATACACACAGCCGATATTTAGAAACCGTAGCTTCGACAACCAGCGGCGCCTTATCGAGATCGCGAAGAAGAATTTGAGTTTGAGCGACTCGCAGTTTCGTCAGCAGGCGATCGAAGTGATCGCGCAGGTTGAGCAGGCTTACTGGAATCTCGCGTTTGC
>DATEOJ010000396.1:0-4779 GCA_035274235.1 Pyrinomonadaceae bacterium | reverse complement strand
AGGCAGGAAGTTCGTTGATACCGGGTTGCGACTCGGTTGCACTGCCGGTCGCTCAGCGCTGTCCGGCGATCACTGCGGTTCAGTCGTACGGTCTCGGTTTCCCCGGCGTGTTTATCCAGGGCTTTGGCAACCCCCAGAGCTCGATCAAGAACAAACCGCTAGCCTTCTTTGCTCAAGATACGTGGAAGATCTTCCGAAACGTAACACTCAACTTGGGTATTCGTTATGACATCGAGTTTACGGATGAGTTTGCGCCGACGGAGTTCCGCGATCCGCTGACCGGCATAACCCTCACGGCTCAGGACGTTCAAGTCGCGCAGGACGCATTGAATGTGACCCAGGGCTTCCCGCGTGACACCAACAACTGGGCACCGCGTCTCGGTGTTGCATGGGACGTCTTTGGAAACGGCAAGAGTGTGATTCGTGCAGCCGGCGGGATCTTTTACGATCACCCGCTCCTCGCGGTCGCGTTCAACTCGGACATCGCTGACGGTTCGCAGCAGCAACAAGCGACGCTTCTTCCGATCGGCGGTCCGTCGCCGACGGGTCTCTTCAACGCGTTCCAGGTTTTCCATGGCACGGTGTGCGGAGTCCAGGGCTCAGTCCCGGCGATCTGCGGTGCGAACGTTACGCCCGGTGTCGCCTCATCCGCTCAGTATCTGTTTGGCCAACAGCGTTTCAATCCAAGTACCTTCACCGGCTTTGGTCCGATCCTCCCGTTCACTTTGAACGTGAGCAAGGATTTCGAGTATCCGGTGGTGCTGCAGGCAAATCTCGGATACGAACAGATGATCGGCAAAGACATGGTGTTTAGTGCAAACTTCATCACCATCAACGGCCGACATCTTGCTCACCCGCAGGACGTCAACACGGTGAACACCGACGCTCTGCGTGAAAACTTCAGACGGTTCGCGGTTAACAATCCGGCGTTCCCCGGATGTACATCGGCAACACCGAACGCTGCCGTTTGTTTCCCGACGAATCTCTCGAGCGCCGCTTTCTTCCCAATGCCGACTACGAGCAACGCTCTGTTCACGGTCGTTATTCCGGGATTGGTCGCGGTCAACAACAGTACGGGTCAACGGATCGTCAGCCCGATCGCGGCCGACTATTTCCGCACACTCGGTCCGAACTATTTCTTCGTGTCTTCAGTAACGGGCGGTGCGGTAAGCAAGCCCATGTTCGACGCCCAGCTCGCGGGCACGGTCCGTGCACCTGGTCCTATCAATCCGTACGCCGACGTAAACGCGCAACTCTCGGACGGCAACACGTCATACAACGCGTTGAACCTCGAGTTGAAGCGGCGCTTCACAAACAACTTCTCTTTCTTCGCGACTTACACCTGGTCGCATACGATCGATGATTCGTCAGATCTGCAGACTCTGCTAAAACCGCAGGACAACACAAACTTCCGTGCAGAACGCGCTGATTCGTTGTTTGACCAGCGTCATCGATTCGTGTTCAGCGGCGTCTTCACATCGCCTGAGCGTTGGAAGGATGGCGACTGGTGGCAGAAGGTTATGCACAACTTTACCTTCTCGCCGATCGCCGAGTGGAGCTCGGGACGTCCGTTCAATATCCTCGCCATCGGCGATGCGAATGGCGACTTCCAGAGCACGAACGAGCGTCCGACGGTCCTTGCCGACGGAACGTTATGCCAGACCGGTGTCGATCCGGGCTGTCTGCAGGGTGTCTTCCCGGCGAACGGAAGTCTCGCTCGCAATATGGGAATCACGCATGGCTTCTTCTCGCTTGATGCACGGCTCACGCGACGTATCAATTTCACCGAACGCATCAGCCTCGACTTGATCGCCGAGGGATTCAATCTCTTCAACCGTTTCAACGAAGCAGCGGCGAATCCGTTCTATCAGGTAGTCAACGCATGGGGCGAGCGGAAGGGCGGTAACAAGTATTACAGCCAGCCGACATCGGCATTCGATCCGAGGCAATTCCAGTTCGGGTTTAAGCTGATGTTCTAGGATAGGACAGATAGGACCAATAGGACGTATAGGACCGATAGGACTTATAGGACATGCGAGTCGTCCTATAGGTCCTATCGGTCCTATACGTCCTATTGGTCCTATTCCTCTTCCTCCTCGTATGGAATAATCTCCACATGCCCTCACTTTCGAACGCGATCAAGGCAAAAGCTCTAGAGCTCGGCTTTCATAAAGTCGGGATCGCGCGGGCCGAGGCCCTGGAGCCCGAAGGTGATCGCTTCTTTGAATGGCTGGGACGGTCATATCACGGTGAGATGGCATGGCTCGAGCGCGAACCTTCGAAACGCACAGACCCGCAATCTATCTTTCCAGAAGCGAAGTCCGTCATATCCGTCGCGATGAATTACTACACTCCGGCCGAGCACGACGAGACGGGCAAGATCTCGCGTTACGCATGGGGTGACGACTATCACGACATTCTGAAAGAGAAGCTGAGAGCATTGCTTGAGTGGATCGTGGCGGAGGTCCCGAATGCGACGGGAAAGGTCTGTGTCGATACCGCTCCGGTGATGGACAAGGCGTGGGCGGTGCGAGCCGGAGTCGGTTGGCTCGGCAAACATTCGAACGTGATCACGCAGGACTATGGTTCGTGGATCTTTCTAGGCGAGATCTTGTTGAATTTAGAATTGGACTACGACGAGTCCGCTGTGGATCACTGCGGCAGCTGCACGGCCTGCCTCGACGCATGTCCGACCGGTGCGATCGTCGACGAGTTTGTCGTCGATTCGAATCGCTGCATTTCATACGCGACGATCGAGCTTCGATCGGAAACATTGCCGGAAGAGATCGCGTCAAATCTGAACGGATGGCTATACGGCTGCGACATTTGTCAGGACGTCTGCCCGTGGAACCGTTTTGAAAAGCCGACCGAAGAATCACGCTTCGAGCCTCGGAATGGCGAAACGTCACTCGATCTCGCTGCCGTCCAAACATTGACGCCCGAAGCGTACGCCGAACGGTTTCGACGAAGTGCGATGAAGAGAACAAAGCTCGCGGGATTGCAACGCAACGCCCGCGCATTACAGAATTAGTAATTACCGCATTAGTAATTACATGGAGTAAGAACTCTGCCCCTTAATTTTGTAATGGCTAATTACTAATTTCGTAATGAAGAGAAGTGCTGAAAGATAGTCACAATCGAATCATTCGCGATCTTCGCATATCGGTCACAGACCGGTGCAACTTTCGCTGCTTCTACTGCTTGCCACACGGCGAGCCGCCGCTCGCACGCAAAGAGACGTTGCTTTCGTTTGAAGAGATCGCCTATCTGTCGGAGATCTTCGTTTCACTCGGGATCGAAAAGATCCGTTTGACGGGCGGCGAGCCGATGCTTCGTCGGAACATTGAATCGCTCGTCGAAAAGATCGCGAAGCTGAAACCGCAGTTGAAAGATCTCGCCGTGACGACGAACGGGTTCGATATTCCGCGCAAGGCCATGATGTTGAAGGACGCCGGTCTCGATCGAATGACGATCAGCCTCGACACCCTCGACACACATCGCTTTCGCGAGATCACCGGCGTCGATTCACTTGAAGAAGTATTCAAAGCGATAGAGGCTGCGAAGGAGCACGGCTTCGAGCCGGTGAAGATCAACGCGGTGATCGTCCGCGGTGTTAACGATGACGAACTCGTCGACTTCGCGCGTTTTGCGCGAAGCACCGGTGTCGAGATGCGATTCATCGAATACATGCCGCTCGACTCGGGTCATGAATGGAATCGAGAGAAGGTGGTGCCGGGTCGTGAGATCTATTCGACTATCAACTCGGTCTATCCGCTCGAACTGAAAGATGCATCCCGCGGAACCGAGACAGCGTGGAAATATCGTTTCGCAGACGGTGAACCGGGCGGCATCGGGATCATCGCACCGGTGACAGAAATGTTCTGCGGAGCCTGTTCAAGAATTCGTCTGACGGCGGACGGCCAGATCCGCACATGCCTGTTCTCAACGGTCGAACACAATCTTCGCGACTATCTCCGCAGCGGCGCAACCCGCGCCGAGCTCGTCGAGTTCATCCAGCACGTCACGCTAAAGAAAGAGGCTTCGCATCGAATCAATGAAGCTGACTTTGTCCCGGCTTCGAGAACGATGAGTTTTATCGGGGGTTAAAAAGACTTCGTGTTGAGGGGTATTAACCGCAGATAGCGCAGATTACACAGATTAACCGAAAGATATGCGGGGGGAAATCTGCGTAATCTGCTCTATCTGCGGCTAATTGTGCTGGCTACCTCGAACTATCCCTGCTTCCGTCCCGCCATGTCCAACCCGACTGCCGCGACCAGGATCGAGCCCTTGATGATGTCCTGCATGAAGTCGCGGACGTTCAAGAGCGACATGCCGTTGTCGAGACTCGCCATGATCAACGCACCGAGACACGCGCCGAAGATCGTGCCGCGTCCGCCGACAAGCGATGCGCCACCGATGACGCAGGCGGCGATCGCGTCGAGTTCTTTCAACACACCGGCGTCCGGCGCGGCGCTTCCGACTCGTGCGGTGAAGATCAACGACGCAACACCCGTCAAAGCTCCGAGGAGTGCGTAGACTTTCAGAACGTTTCGCTTGTTATTTATTCCCGACAAACGCGCCGCGTCTGCGTTACCGCCGATAGCGTAGAGATATCTTCCGAATGTCGTTGAGGTCGTGATGAACGCGCCCAGCAATGCGACCGCGACCAGGATCAAGACCGGTATAGGCACGCCTTGATAAGAATTCATCACCCAGATGAACGCCGCGATCCCGCCGACAGGAATGATCACCGTCAGCATTTCCTTAAGATAGTTA
>DATEOJ010000395.1:0-3086 GCA_035274235.1 Pyrinomonadaceae bacterium | reverse complement strand
GGCGGTACTGCCCTTATTCGAGTACAGTCCGAAGGACAAACACAAAAAGGGCGGCACGACGGCCGCCCTCTCCTTTTGAAATATTCCTCGACTACTCCGGTTGTCCCTTACAACTCGCGCCATACAACGCCGGCTGCTTCGTACTGATGATCGGATAGTTCTCCGCGTCCTTGTTTATCTCGAGCCAGTTTAGATACTCCTCCGGTATAGACATGTCCGAGAAGATCGCCTCGACCGGGCATTCCGGCAAACAGGCATCGCAATCGATGCATGTATCGGGGTTGATCAATAGTTTGTCGGGCAGTTCGTGAAACGCCTCGACCGGGCAAACGGCCGCGCAGTCGGTGTATTTACATTCAACGCAGGGCTCAGCAACAATGTAGGTCATAACTGGTTAGCTTCCGCGCACGATTCCGGGCCATTCATAGAAAAACCTGCTCACGCAGGTACCGAAAGCGCGGCGAAAATCAAAGTAAAACCGTAATACGCTGGGCATTACTTGTCAACCGAGGTCGGCAAAGTGGTAGAATGCGACATAATCAGAACCGAACAGACCTGTAAATTCTTAGGATTAAAGGGATGAAAACTATCAAAGCTGAACGCGAATTGGCTCTGGATTTTCTACGTGTAACCGAAGCCGCGGCTATCGAATCCGCGAAGACCATGGGCCAGGGCGACCGCAAGCATTCCGACCACGTAGCGGTCGAAGCGATGCGTGAAGTCATGGACACGGTGCCGATGCGAGGCCGTATCGTCATCGGTGAGGGCGAGCGCGACGAGGCTCCGATGTTGTACATCGGTGAAGAACTCGGCGGCGGATCCTATTCGGACGAGGCTCGTAAGGATTTTCCGGAAGTCGATATTGCCGTCGACCCTCTCGAGGGAACGAACCTCTGCGCTCTTGGTGCGAACAACGCGATCGCGGTCCTTGCCGCGGCCGAACGCGGCGGACTTCTCAACGCACCGGACATCTACATGGACAAGATCGTCGTCGGCCCCTCGTCGCGAGGAGCTGTCGATATCGACGCACCCGTCGAAGACAATCTCAAGAACATCGCACGCCGATTGGGACGCGATGTCGAGGATCTGACCGTCATATGTCTCGATCGTCCGCGACATAAGCAGTTGGTTCAGGACGTCCGGGCAACCGGTGCTCGCATTCGACTGATCTCCGATGGTGATCTCTCGGCCGGCATTTCTGCCGCGGTTGCGGGAACGAACATTCATGCGTTGATGGGTATCGGCGGTGCTCCGGAAGGTGTTATCACGGCGGCTGCGATGAAGTGTCTCAACGGCGAGATCCAGGCGAAGCTCGTGTTTGATCCTGCGAAGCTCGGAGTCGATGCGTCGAAGGTCCCCTCGGCCGACGTCGTGATGAAGCGTCTCAACGAGATGGGTATCACCGACGCGAACAAGATCTACGACACAAACGACCTCGCACCCGGTAAGAAGATCATCTTCGCAGCGACCGGCGTAACCGACGGAGCTCTTCTTCGCGGTGTAAGGTTCTTTGGTGCCGGTAAGCGGACCCACTCGGTGGTCATGACTTCGGACAGCAAGAGCATTCGTTTTGTCGACACGGTCCATGTTGAAGGCGGGCCGGATGCTGTTATCAGATTCTGAGATTTTGATGAGACCTATAGGTCCTATAGGACTTATGGGACCTGTAGGACCTATGTCGAGTAGTAACAATCCACATGTTTTAGATTTCAGCCAGGTCGGCGCCGGTGACGTCGCGATCGTGGGCGGTAAGTGTGCGAGTCTTGGCGAACTTTTCCGAGAGTTGACCGGTGAGGGCGTGAGAGCCGTAGACGGTTTCTCGACAACGAGTCACGCTTATCACATGCTTCTCGATACCGACGGACTTCGCGGTCGGTTGAAAAAGCTTCTCAAGAATCTTGATGTAAACGACCTCGACGAACTTGCTCGAGTCGGGAGCGAGGCCCGGTCGATGATGCTCCAGACTCCGTTCCCAAAGGACGTCGAGACCGCGATCTTCGATGCATACCGACGACTCGGTGACCGCATCGGTAAGAAGACGTTCGAGGTCGCAGTTCGTTCCTCCGCGACTGCAGAAGATCTTCCCGACGCTTCATTCGCAGGACAGCAGGACACACTTCTAAACGTTCGCGGCGAGCAGAGACTCATTGAGGCTTGTCACGAGTGTTACGCCTCGCTCTGGACCGATCGTGCGATCTCGTATCGCACAGCGAAAGGGTTCGACCATTTCGACGTCGCGCTCTCGATCGGCATACAGCCGATGGTCCGTTCGGACGGCGCATCGAGCGGCGTTATGTTTACGCTCGACACGGAGAGCGGTTTTCGCGAGGCCGTGGTCATCAACGGCGCGTGGGGGCTCGGCGAGGCGGTCGTGCAGGGAATGGCGACACCCGACGAGTGGATCATCTTCAAGCCGACGTTGAAAAAGGGCTTCCGTCCGATCGTGGCGAGAAAACTCGGCGTGAAAGAAGTGAAGATGGTTTTTAACGACGACGACGTAGGCACCGTCGTAAAGCCGGTCGTCGAATCGCAACGAAAACGTTTTTGTCTCGCGGGATTTGAAGTGCTGCAGCTCGCGAAGTGGGCGTGCGCGATCGAAGATCACTATTCGAAGCTTGCCGGGCGCCATCAGCCGATGGATATCGAGTGGGCGAAGGACGGAATTACCGGAGAGCTGTTCATACTGCAGGCTCGACCCGAGACCGTCCACTCTCAAACATCCGAGAACAATTTCATCGAGACGTATGAGCTGACGGGCGGACACGGTGCGCCGTTGACGTCCGGCGTTGCGGTTGGTGACAAGATAGGCAGCGGAAGAGCTCACGTCATGATGGATGCGTCGAAGCTGACGAGTTTCAAAGAAGGCGAGATCCTCGTGACGACGATGACTGACCCGGCGTGGGAACCGATCATGAAACGGGCGTCCGCGATCGTTACCGAACGCGGTGGGCGGACATGTCACAGCGCGATCATCAGTCGTGAGCTGGGTATTCCGTGTATTGTCGGCACCGGAGACGCGACGGAGAAGGTCCGCAACGGCAGCGACATAACGGTCTCGTGTGCCGAGGGAGATGTCGGAAACATCT
>DATEOJ010000394.1:0-3226 GCA_035274235.1 Pyrinomonadaceae bacterium | reverse complement strand
TTCGTCTTCAGAAAAGCTACGGCATCTCATCGGAAGTCGCGTACATGAACGACGTTCCCGGGCATCCGATGGCGATCGCGTCGATGCTTGCGTCGGGTGGAACAAAGTATCTGGTGACCGGAGCGAACACGTTTATCAATAACGCGACGGATCTCGCTCCCGGCAAAGTTCCGTTCTACTGGGAAGCACCGGACGGTAACAAGGTTCTGCTCTGGATCAGCCAGGGAAATCGCGGAGCGTATGTCGAGGCGTTCACTCAATACTATCTCGATCCCTACACGGTCGATCCTTACACCGACCGTCGTCCGTTCGACATGTTCAATCCCGAACTCGCGGGGAAGAAGTCGGACATCGAGATGATGGAGATCGGCGTTACCGATCTTCTCAACAACTACAACAACGCCGGCTACAAATACGACGCCGTCATGACGATGTACGCGCACGACTTTCTCGAACCTCAGAATGTCGTGAACCTCGATCGCGCTGTGCGTTTGTGGAACTCGAAGCACGACGAAGTAAAGCTCAAGATCGCGACGTCGCCGGAGTTCTTTAAGTACATCGAGTCAAAGTACGCGGCGCAGATCCCAACCCATCGCGGAGAGTGGTCGGGACTTTGGTCCGAAGCGAAGACTGCGTCGCCGCGTATCAGCGCGACGGGTCGTTACGTTCATGACCATGCACGTTCCGCAGAAACGCTTTGGAGCGCGATCGGCATGACGCGCAGGCTCCCCGTGCCGGTCGGGAACATCGAACAGATCTACGATCTGATGTTCACGTATGACGAACACAGCGGTGCCGGTAACACCGGATGGCCGCAACTCAACAGCAGCGAACCGCTTCGTCAGCAGAATCGCGAGTATGTTGAGATAACGGATCACGCGAAGAGGGAGACGGATGAGTTGCTGACTATGGGAATCGGTGCGTTGGCCGACCCATCGCGATTCGAGAAGCGCCAGCCGGCGTTGAACGATTACGTGGTCCCGTTGATGATCTACAACGGACTTTCCTGGGAGAGGAGCGGTTCGGTGCGAGTGGCACCGCCGACTGACAACACGAGAATAATCAGTATTCGTGACGCTGCCGGTCATGCCGTTCCGTTCGACATCGACGAGACGGGCGAGGCGATATTTGTCGCGAAAAATATCCCGTCGATGGGATATGCAACCTATGATGTCCGAACGATCGGAGGAAGGGCGGCCACCACACTTCGCTACTTCGGAAAGCCGCAGGCCGATAGTCCTCGCTTTGCGATCAGTTTTAATCTTGACGGGACGATTGCCAGCATCCGCGACAAGACGACGAATCGCGAGTTGGTAAACAAGAACGGCGAACTACCGTTCAATGAACTGCTCCGCGTCGAAGGTCCCGACGCCTCGAAGGTCTCCTATCCGGTGAAACCTCGTGTCAGCGTCAGCCGAGGACAGCAGATGACGGAGATCAGGATCCATCGTAACCTGTCGCTGTTCCCGCTCACGAAGATCAAGATCTACGACGAATTGGATCAGGTCGAGATCGAAAACGTGCTCGACCCGACAAAGTTTCCGTTTGTAGGCGGTAACAACAACTGGCACGACTCTTATTACTTCGCCTTCCCGCTCAACGTCCCGAAGGAAAATTTAAAAGTAATTCGCGGCGGTCAGCGTTGGTTTGACCGACTGCCTGACGACTATCTTCCCGGTGCTCGAAAAGATTCCGTTTCGACCCAACACCTGATCGGGATGACCGACGGAACGTCGAGTGCACTGATCGCGCATCGGCAGGCCTATCACTGGGTATATTCGGGTTTCATCTCGACAAAAGTTCGACCAAAGGACGCGCCGGCTGAATTTCCGGCGATGTACACAGGAAAATTTCCGCTGCCCGAAGCAACGCTTTACTCACGGGCCGTGCGACAGGGATTCCAGGCTGACACGCACGATGTCGGCGTGATCAATATTCCGTCTGTGGAACCCGGCCGTAAAGATCCGATGGTGTTTGAATATGCGTTTTCGGTGGCGGGCGCCTTTGATCCCGTACGCGCTTGGCGTATGGGATCGGAGTTCAATGTGCCGCTGCGTGCGCAGTATGTCGGCGTTTCACCTGCTGAGCAATCGAAGACGTTCTTCTCGGTAGATCAGCCCAATGTGGAGATCGTCACGGTCAAGCCGCTGACGCAGAACTCTGTGCATGGCGAGGTGACCTCGGCGCCGTTGAACCCAAAGGCCAGCAAAGTTTTTATCATCCGCTTGCAGGAGTTCGCCGGTCGTCCGGCGAGTGTGAAGATCAGTCTTCCGGCGAAAGTGAAGTCGGCGACGTTGATGAATATTACGGAGAGCGTCGAGTTGGAAAAGATCGCGAGCGTTTCGCCGCTGTCACTTTCATTAAGGGCGTATGAGTGCGCGACGGTGAAGATCGAAATTGAGTAGGCACGCTCTTCGGGCTGCGTCCGTCGGGTTTGCGGAAAAGCTATGCTTTTCCACGGCTACGTCTGATCACTGGTTCGATAACTAAGCGGCCATGCCGCTGGTTGGCTCCAGCGGAGCCGGATGTTTGTAGAACCAAAGTCCTAATTGCATGCGCCCCGTTAGGGGCGAAATCGACATACCGCTCCTAACGGAGCGGGATCAGGCACGGGATCGGAATTCTACAAACAGGTCGCTCCGACGGAGCGAAGAAGACCGGCAGACTAGTCGATCAATTTTTCAATGGCGCGGACATCATTTTTTGACTAGCGGAAAAGCATAGCTTTTCCGCACACCGAAGGGCATAGCCCGAAGAGAGAAACGGCGGATCCAGAACCTTGCGGACAATATTCTGGACGACGCATATTGGATCGCAATCATTTACAAAAATGGTATGGACAAACTAAAACGAAGAGACTTCCTCAAGGTAGCATCGCTTGCGGCGATCACGCCGGCGCTAACAGGGACCGCGATTGCAAAAACCGATCCGACCACGGGCGAGCTCACCATCGCTACTCCGCCACTCCCCGACATCCCAACTTGCGACTCGATGCGTTCGGTAACGATGACGCACAAGTTTCTCGATCTCTATGCCTGGCCGGGTCTGACGAATCAATGGGGATGTGCGCAATCGGCGATGGATATTACTGCCGTGCGCAGCATCGCGTTCCCGCCATTCGCACAGGGCGAGATGAACGTCGCGCCTCTCGGCTCCGGCGGTGAATTGCTCACAGGCGTTCTCTACGTCGATGGTGAATATTTCACCGCGACAAAAACGCCGATCG
>DATEOJ010000393.1:0-2501 GCA_035274235.1 Pyrinomonadaceae bacterium | reverse complement strand
CACGCAGATTCGCGCCTTGTGTCGTTGGATTTGTCGTCTTGCTCGAACCGGCGCGAAAGAGAGTGAAGCCCGCCACCTGCCTGAGTGAATCGTCGACTGTTTGCGCCGCCGTCGATTCGAGCGTGCCGCGCGAAAGAACGACGACGCTCGCCGCGGTTTCACTCAGCTTCGCGTCATCGCGTGTGATGGAGACTTTGACGTCTTCGGTTAGTCCCGCCGGGTGCAGGACGATGGTGAAATCGAAAACGCCGTCGTTAGTAATTTGTCGTTCGAAGGGCGCGAAGCCGCTTGCTCGAACCGCCAGTCGAGTGCGTTCGGTGATCGATGAGGTTAGTGTGAATCGGCCCTCGTTGTCAGTGGTTGTTTGGGCAGTCGGGTTTACTAACGAGACGCTGGCGTTCGAGATCGCGGCGCCCGATGCATCGACAACGACGCCGGTGATGGTCTGGGCAGACACACCGAGCGTGAAGAGAAGTGAAACGAGAAGTAGACGCACGGGATGATTGTAGCTGACGAGGAGCAACCAAGGAGCGCAAACCACATTCGCAAGTCCGGAAGGGCGGCTTGCCCCCGCTCTTACCGAGAAGCCACTCAACAGAAATTGCGGGCGCAACAGCTCAATTTTTGTTGGACAATTTGTCTTGGGATGGTGAAGAGCGGGGGCAAGCCGCCCTTCCGGACTTGCAAATGTGGTAAGAGCCCGACCTACGTTAGAAGCCGGTCATGGTGATGCTTAGAGGAGATTAGGAGACCAAACGCCGCGAACATTTGGCGGCCCCATATTCGGAATGACATGCCCTTGATCCAAGGTTCTTACGTCCACATTCTCGACGATGCTCAAAACCTTGCCGGTTAGCAGTAGCTCCTTGTGCGTCTCGATGAGTGCTTTGGCATCATCGATCGAGTATGCGGTAATTCCGATGCCGAGGCCAGTCTCCATCACGAACCAATATCGCGTCATCAAATCAGGCATGAATACTTGCGGTCCTCACCGCTACCTTCTCGATCCTTGGCCTTCTCACTTCAAACCCGATCCCCGGACCATCAGGCGCCGTGATCGTTCCGGTTGACGACACTTCAACTTCGGGCGAGATCACATCCTCATGCCAGTAACGCTTCGACGCCGAGACATCTCCCGGCATCGTGTAACCGGCCAACGTCGAGATCGCGATGTTGTGTGCCCGGCCGATTCCCGACTCGAGCATCCCGCCGCACCAGAGTGGAATTCCCGCGAGGCGACACAGTTCCTCGATCTTCTTCGACTCCGAGTGTCCACCGACACGACCGTTTTTCAGATTAATGATCTTCCCCGACTTCAACTCGATCGCCTTGCGTGCGTCGTCGGCCGACTTGATCGGTTCGTCCAGACAGATCGGTGTGCGCATCTCTCGCTGCAATACCGCGTGGTCGATGATGTCGTCGTGCGGCAGCGGCTGCTCCAGCATGAGAAGATCGAATTCATCCAAACTGCGCAGCTTGTCGATGTCCGCGAGCGTGTACGCCGAGTTTGCGTCGCCCATCAACTTGATGTCGGGAAAAACTTCGCGGACTCGCTTGATAATGTCGTAGTCCCAATGCGGTGCGATCTTGATCTTGATCCGCTGATAACCGGCGTCGACCTCGATCTGGATCTTCTCGATCAATTGTTCGACCGAATCTTGGATCCCGATCGAAACACCGCACGCGATCTCGCGATTCACACCACCGAGATGTTTCCATAGCGGAACGCCAAGTTTCTTGGCTTCGAGATCCCAGCAAGCAGTCTCAATTCCCGACTTCGACATGCGATGACCACGAGCCCGCTTCATCAAATCAAGGATCTCTGACGCCGCCGCTACCTCACGACCGGCGACCATCGGCGCGAGGATCTTCTCCGCCGTCACCCACGCCGAGTCGGTCCACTCGTCGGAATAACCGGGGACTTCTCCGCATGTGATCTCGCCCCAGCCTTCGGCACCATCGATGTCTTCGACGCGGACCAGGATGATCCGACGTTCATACGTACGGCCAAAACTTGTCTCGAAGAATTGAACGAGCGGGAGGTTTATTTCAGTGAGTTGTATGGATGTTATCTTCAGCATCGCGACAAAAAAGATAGGGTAGTGTCTGTCGCCTGCGAATGCAATTACTCGATGACCTCGAACTGCACGAATTGCGCCGCGGTGTTCCTTTTCGATGTAGCAAGCGTGTCCGTTATAACCACCTGCAGAACGTAGTCGCCGGCCAACATCGTCTTTCCAAGAGCGACAGCTGACGAGAAAGTTACAACACCTGCCTGAGTTCCTGCGTTGGCTATCGGCTTCGGACTCGATTCATAAAATGGTTTTCCGTCACGAAAGATCCGGGTTTGATATGTCAGGTTTGCTCCCTGCCCAACGACCTTCGCGTTATAGATCAGGAAGCCGTAGTTAATGACCGTGTCTCGCTTGAACTGACGAGACGATGTCGACACGCGAGCGTCGGACGAGCCCGCACGCACGGCCTCGCCGGCGTTCCGTCTC
>DATEOJ010000392.1:0-3591 GCA_035274235.1 Pyrinomonadaceae bacterium | reverse complement strand
CCCCTTCTCCCGCTTCATCAGGTACATCGCATAACTCACGATCGTGATAACCACGAAGTATCCGAATGCGAGCCAGTGGATGTTCACATCGGGCAACACTGCTTTTGTCTGGACGCCCGATCCGAGGTAGTGATACATCGGATAGGTGTACGGAATGATGTAACCGAAATGCCACGTGAGTGCGGCGAGCGATCCGACCCAAAAGACGAAGCCGAGACCGACCGGTACGAGAAAGTTCTTGAACCGAAGTGCGATCAGATATTGCAACGCGACGATCGGAAGCGTGTCGACGAAATACAACGCATTGGCCTGAAGGAATTCTTGATAAGGAAGCGGCTGGACCGGGTAAGGCGTGCCGCTAATAAGAAGGTAAGGCACGACCGCGGCGAGGTAGATACCAATGTTGAAAAGCACAAAGAACTGCAGCATCAAGACAAGGATCACCGCGAGCTTAGCGAAGAAGATCGTCGTGTACGAGAGCGGCAATGTGTGAAGTTGCTTCCATGTGTTGTTCTTGTATTCGATCTGCGCGATGAGGCTTGTCGAGAGGATCGCACCGAGAGGCAGAAAGAAGATCGCCATCGACTCCCACGAGTTCTTCCAGAGCAGCGTCCAGAAATTCTCGTCCGAATAAAGCGCGGGAACTTTATCGTAGTTGAGCAGCCGAGCGACGATGATGATCGTCGGCGTAAAGAATCCCCCGATCATGACCATCCAAAACGCCAGACTACGTTTTGTCTTGAGCCATTCGCTTTGGAAGCTGTTGATGAATGTTGTCATCGTTGTTGATGATAGGACTGATAGGACGTATAGGACGTATAGGACCTATAAGTCGCGGGGTCCTATCCTAAACGCCCATCTGTCCCATAAGTCCTAAGTCCTATATGTCCTATAGGTCCCATAGCTCCTATGCCCCCGCAATCAACCACTGACCATATCCATAAAGATCCTCTCGAGATCGTTCTTCATGACACTCACCTCGTAGATGTCGATTCCCTTCATCACGAGCTGTCGATTGATATCCGCGATCGTTTCTCTCGGCAGCGCGGGTAGAGTGCATCGGCCGTTGTCACAAGTCGGCTCGAACTTCATCCCGACGAGGACTTCCCTTGTCCGAGACGAATCACTCGTCTCAAACACCACCGACACCGACTGCTGCTGCTTCGCCTTCAACTCCTCGAGTGTGCCTTGAAACATCATCGTCCCTTTGTTGATGATGCCGATGTGCGAGACGAGGCGGTCGATCTCGGCTAGCAGGTGACTCGAGATCAGGATCGTGATGCGATGCTCTTGATTCAGACGTCGGAGCAGTTCACGGATCTCGATCATGCCGTTCGGATCGAGACCGTTTGTCGGTTCATCGAGTATCAGTAACGACGGCGAGTTTAGAAGCGCGATCGCGATGCTCAGACGCTGTTTCATCCCGAGCGAGAACTGCCCCGCTCGCTTCTTTCCAGTGCTCGCCAGTCCAACCAGCTCCAGCACTTCGCCGATCCGCGATCGCGAACAACGATACACCTTTTGAAGCACGCGGAGATTCTCTTCGGCCGTCAGATGCGAATAGATCGAAGGGCTCTCGATAAGCGAACCGATCCGCCTCAAACTCTCGACGCGATTCTTCTCGAAGTCTTTTCCAAAGACGCTTATCGAACCTTCCTGCTTCGCGAGTAGTCCAAGGATCAGGCGCAGGGTCGTCGTCTTCCCGGCTCCGTTCGGACCGAGAAAACCATAGATGCTTGATTCTTCGACGGACAGGCTGATGCCCTTCAGCACGACTTCCTTGTTCGAGAAAGAATGAACAAGGTCGTGGGTTTCGAGGATGTTCATAGCGACGACCAGCGAGCCTTACGCCTGCCACGCAAAAAAGGTTTCCGTTCGCCGGGAAGAAAATACAATCGCGCGCCTTTAGGTTTTAGCGCAGAGAACGCGGAGATCGCGGAGAAAAGCACTATCTCCGCGGTCTCCGCGTTCTCTGCGTTAAATTATTCCTAGCCTTCCAGCTCCGCAGCCGCCGGGAAAAGAACGTTGTTCTCGAGATGGATGTGCCGGTGAAGATCGCGTTCGAGATCTTCGAGACCTGCGTACAACGCAGTGAAGCTAGGACAAGCTCCCTCGGGTAACGCGTAGTCATTCGCGATCTCACGCATTTTCCGGAGGCGCTCTCCGTCGACATCATGCTCATTCATCATCATGCGGATCGGATTTCTAACGGTGCCGAAATGCGGGATGGGGGGCACCATGCCTCGCTTCGCGGCGGCGTCGAGTTGTTCGATAAACGGGAAAAGAATGTTCTCCTCCTTTTGCATGTGCGGAAAGAGACTCTCGGCAAGTTCCGAAAAGACCTTTTGTAACTCGAACAACTCACCGTGATGCTCGCCGTGCCGCATGACGACTTTCGCCATCAACGGGGTTAGCCGCTCGATTTCGCTAACGGTGAACACATGGTGCTTTGCGATGATATAGTTTGCGAGGTCGGTGGGACCTAGCCGCTCGGGAACATCGATCGCGTCCGGTGATTCGTTCATAACGAGATCGATCCGTTCGAGTATCACCGACGCATCGATGCCTTTAGCAGCGCATGCGTCGGCGATCGATCGGCGCCCGCCACAGCAATAATCGATATTAAACTCCTCAAAGACCCGTGTCGTTGCCGGTGCCTCGAGTGCGATTTCGCGAATTGTCTTTGTCGTGATCTGGTTCATCATTTCGTATAAAACCTCCAACGCACCAAGGATAGATCGGTCGGAATGACGTGAATATGACCCTGGTCATATTCGGTAAATATTTTCCACTGCTTCAGTCGCCGAATGCGGTGCAGTAAACTGAATCCAGTCGATGAAAAAGCTGTTCGGAAATCTCGGTTCGGATCTAAAGAAAGCTCTCGAAGGATGCGGTAACAAGCGTCGCTATGTCGAGGGTGAGGAGATCTTTGCGGAGGGTGACTTGGCCGAGTTTTTACCGATCGTCATCTCGGGTGGTGTAAAGATGGTTAGATCTCCGGTGGTTGGAAAGGAAGTGATCATCGGGATCTTTCGCGATGGCGAGATGTTCGCCGTTCCGCCAGTGTTCGACGGCGGACCATATCCGGCGTCTGCGTTTGCGATCAAAGACACCGTCCTCCTGCAGATCCGCCGCGACGACTATCTGAAGCTTTTAAATGAATGGCCTGAGTTCGCGCTGGCAACTATCGGCTGGATGTCGGAAATGCTCCGCGAGAAGACGTCGATCATTCGCAACCTCGCGATCGCATCACCGGAACGACGGATCGCCAACGTTCTCATCAAGCTCGCGGAAGCCCAGGAGGGCACTTGGCCGGTGAGGATTCCGGTTAGACGTCAAGACATCGCGGAGATGGCGAGTCTGACAACCGAGACAACAATCCGCGCGATCAGACGGCTTGCCGATCAGGAATTACTAACGATCGTCCACGGAAAAATAATTATCAACGAGGTCGAGTCGCTAAGGCATTTCGTCGAGTCGTAAATGATGTTTGCCCGAAGTGGCGGTACCGCCTGTTAGCGGGTGGTCAGGACTCGAAATTCCATGACGGTAATTCACGTCTGGCGCCGCACCACCCGCTCACGCAGGCGG
>DATEOJ010000391.1:0-2297 GCA_035274235.1 Pyrinomonadaceae bacterium | reverse complement strand
ATTTGCCCGAACCATCAAAGCTTTCTCGATCCCTTCGTGCTCTGCTCCAACTACCCTTTCGACTTCTTCAAGAACACATTCCACGTCGGAGCGAGCGAGTTCTTCCAGACGCGTCTGATGGGTTGGATCGCTAGCATGCTTCATGTCGTGCCGGTAAATCCCGACACGCAGTTGATGAAAGCGATGAAAGCCGGTGCGATCGGTCTCAAAAACGGACGGATTCTCAACATCTATCCCGAAGGCGAACGCGCGTACGACGGCAATCTCCACCAATTCAAAAAAGGGGCCGCGATCCTTGCCACCGAGCTCGAGCTGCCAATACTTCCCGTCGCGATCGACGGTCTTCACAAAGTCTGGGCGCGTCGAACGCTCAAGATCCGTCCGGCGAAAGTGAAGATCAGGATCGGAAAGGCTTTTTATTCGCGCGATGTGGCCGCATGCTCTCACGAACATGGGTCCGAGAATCACGAACAGATCTACGAAGCGGTGACGTCACACTTAAAGCTGACTATCGCACAGATGATCAGCGAAATGCGGTTTCGATCGCCTTAGTCTGCAATCGGAACAGTACCGGTTCGTTCTGTGTCTATATCTAAATCCCAAACAGGAGGAACCAATGACAAATAACATCCTAAAATCCGTGGCTCTCGCCGCATTCTTGATCCTGCTCGCCGTCGCTCTTTACGTCTATCGTCCGAACACCAACCACTCCACTCGAATCACCGTTGTCGGCGACTCAGAGGCTAAGGTCGCGCCGGATACGGCGGTCATCACCTTCTCCGTTGTCACCCAAGGAAAACAGGCAGTCGAAGCCCAGCAACAAAATGCTGCAAAAAGTGAGGCGGTGCGAAAGGCCGTCGAAGCGATCACCTCCGATACAAAAGCCGAGATAAAGACAAGCGATTACAACTTGAATCCCGAACAGGACTATTACTCGGGCAAGATGCCGAAGATCCTCGGATACCAGGTCACAAATACCGTAACTGTTTCGATCGATAAGCTCGATCGGGTTGGCGCGATCATCGATGCGGCAACGTCAGCGGGAGCGAACAGTGTCCAGGGAATTCAGTTTGTGATCGGCGAACAAAGTCCCGCCCAAGGCGAGGCGCTTGCTCTTGCGACTAAGCAGGCAATGGCGAAGGCCGAGGCTGTCGCGACTTCTCTGAATGGAAAGGTCGTGCGCGTTGTCCAGACGATCGAAGGCGGGGTGCCTTCGCAGATTGTTGACGCGGAATATACAGGAGCCAACGCGAGTGCTAATACGATGAGTTCCGCCGGGTTGAGTATCGACAGGAAGCCCGCGATCCGCACACCCGTGCGAGCCGGAGAACAGGTTATTCGTTCTCAAGTCGTCCTGATCGTCGAAATAGCCATGTGATTCCATCCCAAGGAGTTCCTCACCAGACCGCACCTCACCGGCGCGTGTCTTTGTGCGCCACTCCTCCGAAAGGTTTTCGAGCAAAACTTCATCCCCAGATGGAAGTAGAAATTCTTTTCCCCCAAGCGGTCACCTGATCCAGGGCTGCGAATGCGCCCGGCTCAAGCTCCGCGAGAATTCTCGTCCTAATACCAACACAATGCGGAGGAAAATATGGCATTTGAATATATCGTCAACGGGCGGGTCGTAAAGCTACCCGTCAATTCGAAAAAGGTCGCGGTGCGCTTTCGCGAGTCGCTCCCTAAACCGCAACGCCGGTCGGTGATCGACGAAAAACCGCAGGTCGGTTCTTTCGACAATCGTCTTGAAGTTCCGAACGAAACGATCACAATCGTCGACGTCGCCCCCCCGACTGAGACGCCATTTACCATTGGAGTCGCCTCGGCCGTCGAAGCTCTGAACTCCGATGCTGGCGTCGAGCAAGCATTCCCGGTGTTCGACCTTGGCCCACGACGCCAGGCGGTTGCGACTGATCGCGTGATCGTCGGTTTCAAACCCGAGGTCGGTGCGAAGGTCGATGAGATCATCCAGCATGTCGGCGGAGCCATACTCGAAAAGAAGGACGGAAACGAGTACGTGATCAAGATCGATCCCGCCCAGGATCCGTTCGACGCTGCGAACGAACTGACCAAACGAGCCGAAGTCGCGTTTGCCGAGCCGGATTTCGTGACGCTTGGGAAACACATTCCGAAAAGACCGTCTCTATCGTCTCCGGAAGACGGCACCGGAAACGGTGGACCGTCGAACGCGTCGGCTAACGCGAGCTCCTCGGGGACTATTACCGCCGGGGGTTCGGCCGGCGTAGCTGTCGGCGTAGGCGCGACGGCCCCAGGCAATGATCCACTACTCGCCGAACAGT
>DATEOJ010000390.1:0-2140 GCA_035274235.1 Pyrinomonadaceae bacterium | reverse complement strand
TTTACTATCGCAATTGTTTTTGGTTCGTTGATCGAAGTCTGCGCCCAGGGGAATGCCGACGGTGCAGAAGTGTTGCCGAAGCGAAAGACGAAAGCGGAGCAGGAAAACCGAAAGATCATTCTCTTCAATTTTGAAAAGTTTAATCGGGGCGATACGACTGCAGCGGCCGAGGATTGGTCTGAGGACATCTCGAATCACGGTCAGAAAGTTGGTCGCAGCGGCATCAAGATGGTGCTCGATGATCTTTTCCGCACATTTCCTGACGCGAGGTTCGACGTTCAGAATGCAGCCGTCGATGGCGAGATGGTCGTTGTACGAGCTCTTTTCAGGGGCACACATCGCGGCAAGGGACAGCTGCCGGTCAACGGCGGGATGCTCGTCGGTGTCGAGCCGACCGGCAAATCGTTTGCCGTTGAACACAGTCATTGGTTTCGGGTGCGCGACGGTAAGATCATCGAGCACTATGCAACACGCGACGACATCGGGATGATGCAGCAACTTGGCTTGTCACCGCAGGTCACCTTGGGCCGTTAAGAGCCCGCACCTCGTACCTCGGCCACGATCTCGTAGGAACGCAGACGTTTCGCGTGGTCGAAGATCATGGCGTTGATCATTAGCTCGTCGGCTGCCGTTTCCTCAACGATACGCTGGAGACCGGATCTTACGGTCGCTGGGCTTCCGATGATCGAGCCGCCGAGTCGAGATTGGACGAGTTCTTTCTCCTGCGGGGTCCAGATCTCGTCCATGTTTTCGACGGGCGGCAACATCTGGCCGGGCATGCCTCGGGTGAGTCGGAGGAATGATTGGAATTGCGTAGTCGCGAGAAATTGCGCCTCGTCGTCGGTGTCGGCGGCGACAATGTTGATCGCGAGCATTGCGTACGGTTGTTTAAGTTTGCCGGACGGCTCGAACGTCTCGCGATAGAGCTTGAGTGCCGGCAGGATGTACTCGGGTGAGAAGTGTCCCGCGAAGGCGAAGGGGAGCCCGAGTTGTCCGGCGAGGCGGGCCGAAAATCCGCTTGAGCCGAGTAGCCAGATCGGGATGTCCAGGGCGCCTCCGGGCACAGCCTGCACTTTTTGATTTTCGACCGGCGGTTGAAAGAAGAAACGAAGTTCCTCGAGCAGCTCGGGAAAATCGTCGCCGTCACTGTGGAGTGTGCGACGCAGCGCGTGAGCCGTTATTCGATCTGAGCCGGGAGCTCGCCCAAGACCGAGATCGATCCTTCCGGGGTACAAAGACTCGAGTGTCCCAAACTGTTCGGCGATCACGAGCGGCGCGTGATTGGGCAGCATGATCCCGCCTGCACCGACGCGGATGGTCGAAGTGCTGCTCGCGATATAACCGATGACGACCGACGTCGCTGCGCTCGCGATGCCGGTCATGTTGTGATGTTCCGCAAGCCAGTAACGGTAATAACCCAAACGCTCGACGTGCTGTGCCAAGCTCGACGAATTGCGGAACGAATCCGCCGGCGTCGAACCTAAATTGATCGGGGCCAGGTCGAGGACTGAAAATGGAATCTTCATGCGATGATTCAATCTTCACCTTCCGGAATCGAAAAGAAAAGTCCGCATCCGAATTTGTCAGTCGTCCCTACGGGACTCGACTTTTTTGTTTGATTCCCAGCGATAAATCGCTGGGCTATTGTCGCTCGGTCCCTGCGGGACGAAAACGCGCCATCTGTCCTGTATCGAGCGCCTGTGCTACGAGAAACATCTCGCCCCTACGGACCGCCCTTCTTTTTGTGATGGTTGGTGCACGAACCTTTCGCTCTTACGGAGAGGTAATGGCCCGGAGCCTTTCGCGAACGTAGTACCGCCGAATCAATATCTCCGCGATCAGAATGTTCGGGACCCAACCCAGCCATGCGACCATTCGATAGACATCCATCGGTGGGAGTTCGACGGTGTTTGTTATCGACCATTTCCATGCTCTCAATGTCAGGGCCGAGAGAGTGAGGGCGTAGCTTCGGATCATGAAGTTTCGATGCCCGACGAAATCACCGAGCGCGGCTTTTCGGAGAGCGACGGCGGTGAATGAGATCCAGCCGATGGCTAGCAGACCGAACGCGATCTTTGAGGTCGGGCCGCCGTTGGCGTAGAGGCTCATCACGAGCGCGGCGGGGCCGGTTATTAGAAGG
>DATEOJ010000389.1:0-5731 GCA_035274235.1 Pyrinomonadaceae bacterium | reverse complement strand
TTTCAGCGGCAGTAAGGATTTGTCAGAACGAGGAGCGGTAGCGACCGGGAAAGCTCCCCTCCTTGTTTAGGAGGGGTGGCAGCCGCTTCGGCTGACGGGGTGGTAGTTCAACGGACTCAGGTGTGTCGGCTAGCGGAAGAGATCTGATTCTTCTTAACTACCACCCCGCCTCGCAAAGCCTCGGCACCCCTCCTAAACAAGGAGGGGAGCTTTCCCGGTCGCTACGGCTCTGGGTTCTGACTTGTGGAGCGCAATCACCTGGTACGCACCGAAGCGTACACCTCCTTCAACCGTGTCATGTGCGCCTCGATACTGAAATTCTCTCTCGCATACTGACACCCACGCTCCGCTAGGTCGTTCCGCCGGGCTTCATCATCCAGTAGGTCAATCATCTTCCGCCCGAGAGCCTCGACATTCCCAACGGGAAAGACTTCAGCGTATTCTCCATTCGCCGTGGCCTCGATCAACGGCTCGATGTCCGAGACGATCATCGGAACACCCGCGAGCATCGCTTCGGATATCGCGACGGGGAATCCCTCGCGCCGTGATGAGAAGACGAAGAGATCCAGTTCCGCGAGAATATCCGCGACGTCCGTCCGCGCGCCGAGGAAGTGAACATTGGATGCGGCTTCCTCACACGCGCTTCGACACTCCTCGACCATCGACTCCGCACCCGCCGATACTCGTCCGACGAAAAGAAAATGAAGATTCGGAAGCTGCTTCACCACATGCGGCAACGCGCGACAGATCGTCAATTGGTCCTTGGTCGGGTCTGCAACAAAGTTCGCGACCATCGCTCCGAGTAATACACCGTCCGCCAGTCCTAATTCCTGCTTGATCGATCTTCCGCTCGAAGCGAGACGTTGTTCATCCGCTCCGTTGTAGACGACATGAAAATTACCAAAGCCTTTCAGACCGACCTCGTCGCGAAGGTAATTCATCAAACTTCGGCTGACAGATATATTCGCGTCCATCAGCGGGGCGATAAGTGGCGTTGCCAGACGATTCTTGGTGCCGGGAACAAACCCTTGGAAACTCAAAACGGTCCGAACATTTCGCAAGCCGCGCGTGGCGAGGTATAGATGAATTCCCTCAACCGCCTGATAACCATGAACCACTTCGATGCCCCGCTCCAGGATCAACGATTTCAGTCGTCGTGCAAACATCGGATCGATCGGAAGCTTGCGATCGAGCCGGACATACTCTGCGCCCGAATTGCGAAACTCATCCTCCATCACACCGCCTCCGGCCGCGACGAGTGTCATCTCAAGACCGAACCGCGCGGCGTTTCGACATACGTCGAGCACCTGCGTCTCTGCGCCGCCGCGATTCACGGAATCGAGTAAATGGAGAACTTTCATGGAATCGGGTATGCTCTCATTTCATTGGCCGACCGAATGTCTGAACCGCCGACAGATAAGCAACCGGAAGTTTTCGTCGTTGTTCCCTCGTACAACCACGCGCCGTTTGTTGAGAAATGCCTGCAGTCGATTATAGGGCAGACGCTGCAACCAAAGAAGTTGCTGGTTGTCGATGACGGCTCGGCAGATGGCTCGCCTACGATCATTGAGAAAGCTCTGAGCGATTGTCCGTTCGCGTGCGAGTTTATCGCGCGTGAGAATCGCGGTCTTTGCGCGACGCTCAACCAATCGTTTGACATGTCATCCGGTGAATACTTCGCGTATCTCGGTTCCGACGATCTTTGGCTTCCGGCGTTTCTCGAAGAGCAAACGAAAGTGCTTGCGGAACGAACCGAAGCGGTGCTCGCGTTCTCGCATGCGTATCTTGTCGACGAGAATGACAACATCACCGGATCGACCGCCGAGTGGAACGACTTCGCCGACGGCGATCTTATCCCGTTGTTGATGAAAGGTGTCGTATTCTCGTCGCCCGGGGTGTTGTATAGAAGATCGGCGCTCGAGAACCTTCGTTGGAACGAAGAGTCGCGGCTCGAGGATTACGAAATGTATCTGCGGCTCGCCGTCGACAACGATTTTGCCCGGAATCAGAAAGTACTTTGCGGATGGCGTCAGCACGGAAACAACGCGAGCTCGCGTCTTCCGGTGATGTTCGGCGAGATGATTGCGACACAAGCGCGGCTTGCACCGGAGTTTGGCGTCGATCCGGCCCATCTTGAGGCGATGCAACAAGAAATGAAGTTTGCCGCGGTCGAGAATTTTGTTCGACATGGGTATCGAAGCGAAGGTGTTCGACTTTTTGTCGACAACATCGGCGGAGCCGAGTCACCAGTCCATATCGCGAAGACCGCCTTTCGCCTCGCGGTCCCGCAGTCGCTGTTTCAATGGAACCGCAGACGAAAGCGGGCGGCTGCGGCCGAACGCTTAGGGAAGATCGATCAGTTTCTGAATTGATGAGCACACCCGAATTCACAAACATCAAACCCGGCGGTTCGATCGCTTCGCTCGATCTCGGCGAGATATGGAAATACCGCGAGCTGCTTTATTTCCTAACGCTCCGCGATATCAAGATCCGTTACAAGCAGACGCTGATCGGAATCGCGTGGGCCGTGCTCCAACCTGTTCTGACGACCGCGATCTTCACGGTTATCTTCAGCACGTTCGCACGCTTCGATACAGGGAGCATTCCCTACTCGCTTTTCGCGCTCAGTGGTTTGATCGTCTGGTTGTTCGTCCACACATCGATCTCGCTTGCGAGCACTAGCTTTGTTAACAACACGAGCCTCGTCACGAAAGTTTATTTTCCCCGACTCATCGTTCCGATCGCGGCATCGCTTGCGACGCTGTTCGATCTTTTGTTTGGCGTCGGGATCCTCGTGATCCTGATGTTCTACTTCGGCGTCATCCCGACTACGACGATTGTCGCGGCACCGTTGTTTATCATTCTCTCACTCGTTCTCGCCGTCGCGTTCGGTACCTTGTTCTCGGCGCTCAATGTTCGTTTCCGCGATGTGAAGTTCGCGTTGCCGTTCATGCTTCAGGTGTGGATGATCGCCTCGCCGATCTTTTATCCGGTCGGACTGCTCTCGGAAAAGTGGCGACTCGTTTTTGCGCTCAATCCGCTGACAGGGATCCTCGAGGGTTTCCGCAGCGCTCTTTTCGGCGTGCCGTTCGATTGGGAGCTCATTGGTGTCTCGACGATCTCGCTCGTAGTACTCACCGCATTCTCGCTTCTCGTCTTTAAGAAAATGGAGGACAAGTTCGCCGATCTTATCTAGCCGATGCAGGTGATCAGGGCTGAAAATCTTTCAAAGCGATACGTGCTCGGCGTGCGGCAGCCGTACTCGTTCCGCGAGATGCTGACCGGCTTCTTTAAGTCCGGCGACGCAGACGAGCGCACTCTCTGGGCGTTGCGCGATGTAAGTTTCGCGGTCGACGAAGGCGAGACGCTCGGGCTTATCGGTCACAACGGCGCAGGTAAATCAACGTTGCTCAAGATCCTTTCGCGAATCACGAAACCGACGTCGGGGACCGCTGCGATACGTGGTCGCGTTGGAAGTTTGCTGGAGGTCGGAACCGGTTTTCATTCGGAGTTGTCGGGGCGGGAGAACATCTATCTCAACGGCGCGATCCTCGGGATGAAACGCGTCGAGATCGAGAGAAAGTTTGACGAGATCGTCGCGTTCTCAGAGATCGAGGCGTTCCTCGATACGCCGGTCAAACATTACTCGACCGGAATGTACATGCGACTCGCCTTCTCCGTGGCGGCGCATCTGGATCCGGAGGTGTTGATCGTCGACGAAGTGTTGGCGGTCGGCGACGTCGGGTTTCAGCGCAAGTGCCTGCGGAAGATGCGCGACGTGGGCGAGTCCGGGCGGACGGTAATCTTCGTGTCGCATGACATGCAATCGATCGCGCGTTTGTGTCGTCGGGCGATCTGGCTAAAGGATGGTCAGGTGAAGAGCGACGGCGAAGCGAGGCATGTTGTCGGCGAATATCTTCACGAGCAATCGAGGACCGGAGCGGAGAAAGTCTGGAGCGATGAGGCTCCCGGAAATGAGGTCGTCCGACTTCACACGGTGCGTGTGCGAAGCGAGACCGGCGAACTTACGTCGTCGATAGATATCCGTCGACCGGTGACGATCGAGATCCAGTACGAAGTCTTGCAAAGCGGTCGCGTGATCGTCCCGCATGTTCAGTTCAATAACGAACAGGGAACACCGATCTTTATCGCACACGATTGGAATACCGGCTGGCGAGAACGTGAACGCGAGGCCGGCGTTTACACGAGTGTGGTCACCGTGCCCGGGAATTTTCTCTCCGAGGGAACAGTTTTCGTTACGGTCGGGGCCGCGACATATCGACCGCATCTGATCCATTTCAACGAGCGTGACGCCGTCACCTTCAACGTCATCGACAGCCCCGACGCCGATGCCGCCCGAGGCGACTTCGCCGGTCCGATGCCGGGCGTCGTCCGACCGGTTCTTGACTGGAAAACCGATCTCGCATGACCGCCAAGCGCAAGAAGATACTTTTCATCACGCCAGGCGCCCAAAGTTTCGGCGGCAACATCTTCCTTCTCAACTTTCTCCGCTGGTATAAGCAGCACTCTTCGACCGACTTCGTAACTCTTTACGGTTATGGCGGCGATCTTGAGAAAGACTTCGCGGCGCTATCGCCGACGTATCAATATTATTTCGACGACTCGTCTGAGTCGTTTGCATCGAAGGCGGCGGCGAAGCTCGGAAATAAGTTGGAGCTGCGCCGAGCTAGTCTCAAGCGAAAGATCGTTCGCGAGAACGTCGATCTCATCTACAGCAACGCGGTTACAAATGGTCGGATGCTTTCGATGTTTGACGACTTGAAGGTTCCCGTCATTACACACTGCCACGAGCTTGAAAGTCTGATCCAACTCTCGGGCATCGATGAGTTCAACCGGGTGAAAGAAAGGACGACGCATTTCATCGCGGTGTCGGAGGCGGTGCGGGAGAACCTGCTGCGACATGGCATCGCGAGCGCGAACATTAGTGTGCAGCACGGTTTTATTCCGATGTCGAATGTTCCAGTCGCCGATACCCGCGAATCTATTCGTCGCGCGTTGGGGATTCCGAGCGAAGCGTTCGTTGTCGGCGCGTCGGGTACGTTGAACTGGCGAAAGGCGCCTGAGCTGTTTGTTCAGTTGGCCAAGGCCGTCGGCGATCGTCCGATCCATTTCATCTGGGTCGGCGGTGCGAGCAAAGGTTCACCCGAAGTGTTTCGATTGATGTACGACATCGAGAAACTCGGGCTGTCGGATCGGGTACATTTCATCGAGCACGTTCCGAACCCACTCGACTACTTCACCGCGATCGATGTCTTCGCGATGATCTCGCGCGAGGATCCGTATCCGTTAGTTTGCCTTGAAGCTGCGTCAGTCGGGAAGCCGATAATTTGTTTCGCGAATGCGGGAGGAATGCCGGAGTTTGTCGAAGAGGACTGCGGCTTCGTCGTACCGTACCTAGACATCGATCGGTTTGCCGAACGTGTTATCGAACTAGCATCCGATTCGGGGCTTCACACGCGAATGAGCGGCAACGCATTCCGCAAAGTGAGCGACCGGCACGACATCGAGACATCAGCTCCAAAGCTCGCGGAGTTAATCGACCGACACGCGTAGGGCAGGCATTCCTGCCTGCCCTCTGTAACCAACCGCCAACCTATTCCATGCCGAATCTTGGCGACCTGCGTAGGACAGGCATTCCTGCCTGTCCTCCTCAACCACTCGCCAACATTGCCCGCGCAAAAGGTTTGTACTGCCGGGCACAGCCCACGAA
>DATEOJ010000388.1:0-4260 GCA_035274235.1 Pyrinomonadaceae bacterium | reverse complement strand
CGGTGAACGTTTGGCTGACGGTAGTCGCGGGCTGTTGGGCGTCGGCGACGGTAATGGTGAAACTCCAATTCCCCTTTAGTTTAGCTCGTCCGCGTATGACGCCGGTGGCGGCATCGAGGACTAGTCCCGGCGGAAGGGCGTCCGAAGAAACCGACCAAATGTAGTTCCCGGAACCGCCTGAGGCCTGAACCGTCTGGTAATAACCGCGTCCTCGGATTCCGTCCGGAAGGCTCGAGGTCATGATCTGCATCGGTGCCGAACTCAAATACTCGAAGGCACCGAGATCGAGAATCCCGCTCACCGGTCGGGCCTGACCCGCTTGATGGAGGACGTACTGGCGAACGGGAGCGTTGGCCGGCAAGACATCTGAATGAAGCGAGATCCCGGCGTTAACCGCGGCCGATGTCGACTGAAGGTGGAAGTCCTGCGAAGCCGCGTCCACGAATCCCGGCGTAGTGCCAACGATCATCGTCGAACCGCCCGTAACGCTTCCACCAAACGCGCCTTCATGCGAATTGCGCCAACCGGTCTTCGCCCAGTTGTTCGCGAGAGTCAGTGCCCCTGATTCGGCGAGCATCGCCAGGCTGGTTCCGGCGGCGGTGTTGAAGAAGATATTGTTGCGTGCGTCGCAAGTCTCTTCGTTCGTCGAGAGACGCATGACGACCGTCGTGCCGGCACGGATCGAGTAGAGCGTGTTGTTATAGAAATATAGTTTGCCCTTTCGATAGTCCGCGGTAGTACCACTGTCACCGCCGTAATGTACTGCCTGATTGTTGCCGCCGTCCTGCTTGATCAGAACGTTGCCGTAGACAAACGTCTTGCGATACTCCGGTGCGTTGCGAATGATCGAACTGTCTTCGCCATCCACAAGATCGAGATTGCGATTGCCGCCTTCGATCCAGTTGTAACGAACGACGAGACCGGCGGAACGATCTTTCAGATTCACACCGGGAGCGCCGGTTCGCGGCGGACCGAATCGGTTGTACTGGAAAGTAATATTCACTGCCGCGGTGTAGTTGTTGTGTTGAAAGATGCTCCCGACGACACCGTTACCGACGATGTAATTTCCCTCGACGAGAATATTTCGGGAGACACCGTCGTCGCCAGAAGCGACAAAGAAACCATTTGCACTGTCGTGGATCTTGCAGTTTCGAATCGTGATGTTCTCGCCGCGTTCGACAAAGATCGACGATGCGGAGGTCGAGTAAGTTTGATTCGCACCGGAGTCGTCGGTGAATGTGTAGTCCGGATGCCCGCTCCGGATCTCGAGGTTTTCGATAACGATGTAATTCGCGTAGGTGCTGTCAGGAACATTCGATCCGCCGATCTTTATAACGCCGCGGTTCTCACTCCAGAAATTCAGTCCGGGCGGCGTTACGGCATTTCTCCCATCGATGACCGGCAACTCGCCGTTCGGACCGACCACACCTCGAACCGTGATCGGCAATGCCGCCGTTCCGCTCCGACCGATCACCCATTTCTCCGCGTAGGAGTTCTGTCGCCAGTGGATTAGTACCGTGTCGCCGGGTTGAAGCGTCGCCCATGGAACTTCGGCAATCGTGTCGAGGGCGGTATTTGGCTTGACCTCGTAAACCGTCGCGTTTGCGGTCGAAAGACAGCAAAGTATCAGGGTTGTGATGACTAGGTACTTCATGGAAATGAACTGCTTAGCGGGCTTTAGAACGGGTGGAAAGAGAACGGGGTCCCTTAGTTAAAGAGAACCGCAATGGAGGGGGAATTCCGTTTTGACTACGAGCAGATCATGGGGCATCAGCTCGCAGCGTCGTGCGGAATAGATTGTATCTCATGAACTTTCCAACAAGCTCGCGTTCGTAGTACCGGTCAAATGTACCGAACGATTCCTTAGCTAATTCGTGTGCGACGACAAACGAGATCGGATACTTCGCAGCGCGTGTAAGGTCGAACGAATTGATAAACGCGCGATAGAGCTCAACGTTGTGATCGATCTCCTGCTGATCGAAAGGATCGCTGTCTCCCAGAACTTCGTTTTCACCTCTGCCCCAGCCGAAAATTCCATGAACAACCAGCGAATTCTTTTTCTGCAGTTCGTTGCGAAGCCAAGCGTCGTCCTTATTCTGCAGATATAAAAAGTAAAAGAAGCGTTCGAGATTCTGATCGGTCGAGACGTCGCCAAAAACTCTTTGATGAGGGGCCCATAGAACCGGTCGTGATGCGAGCGACGGCATCTCGTCACTCGTCGGATATCCAAAGCCCGTTGCATCGAACGACAAGACGATGTCGGAACCGGATGGCGATATCTCTCGAACCTTGCTTGCGACGGGGACGATGTCGTCACGGAGAATATCGAATGAGCGCTGATTCTTTACTTCGACGTATCCGACGTAAAAGCCGATGACACCGACGAGCAAGAGCGACAGATTGAGGTACTTCGCGCCGTAATTCGTCAGCAGCAAGAACACCAACGAAAGAAAAGCGAACAGAGCGGTATAGTTCGCCGCGAAGAA
This sequence comes from Pyrinomonadaceae bacterium, assembly GCA_035274235.1. GTDB lineage: Bacteria > Acidobacteriota > Blastocatellia > Pyrinomonadales > Pyrinomonadaceae > OLB17. The sequence continues at coordinate 1,774 of DATEOJ010000388.1, read as the reverse complement.
TTGATAATGCACCGGCTGCAGTGACCGGCCAGTTAGAACTTGTTGGTTGAAAACTACTACCGACACCAACGCGAAGGAAATCAAGAATACGGTCCTGAAGTCTTTGAGCTTTGTCCGACCAGCGATTCCCAGAACCGCAAAGACAACCATGATCACAAGGCTGATAACTGCGGGCGGACGAGTCAGGTCCGGCATCCGCGTGAACTGCAGAAGCTGAACCGAGTCGGTCGTTTCCGATCGGTTTGAAAGGAGTAAAAAATACGGGACGAGAGCCGCGACCATACCCGCCGCAAGGATCGCAAGGTTCTGTAGATGGCAGCGATGGTCCTCGGGTCTGAAGATAGCGAGAAGTAAGGCGAATCCGACGAGCCATGCAAATGCCGTCGTCCACAGATAGAAATATGAGTAGACAAGAACGACGAAGGCGGCCAGCGCAACGAGGCAATAGAACGTCCGTTTACGAAACGTCTCAACGTTGAGGAATTTCCAAACGCCGCAGAAAAACAAGAACAACGCGAAGAATCCCGCAAGCGGTACCGACCGACGCGCAAAAGGAAAGGCGACTTCGTAGAAGATCACCTTTGGCGCGTAAGAACGGATCAGATTTCCCTGCCCTGCGGCCAGCGCTCCACAGGCGAACAAAAACAGTGTCCCGACAAAAGCAAGAAAAGGATTCCGGAAAAGCAGCAGGAACAGCCAGAACACGGCGAGGCCCGCGAGGAATCCGTAGAGTCCGGACGCCAGGATGAATGCCTGGGAAAGCGAAAGGTCGAGAGCACGCGCGATTGTCGCGATCGGGTAGGCACCTAAAAACTGTACGGAAAATAACGACTCTTTTAGCGGCGTGTCGCCGCTGTCCTCAGCCCCGGTATACGGCGAATTGCGCCGCGGTTTCCCGTCGATCAATGACCCGAGATACGCGGCATACCCAATCTCGTCCATATCGTGACTGGCGTAGATCCCGTTATACCCGACGGTCTTCGATGTCCAGAGATTGATCTGAGGCGAGAGAGCAAAAAACGCCGCACAAGCTCCGGCGAGAATCGCCATCAAGACCGTTTTTATTTTTTGCGCTTTGGGCGAGGTCAGATGCTGGGACATCGGACTCTATTTCGAATCAAGACGGCCGAAAATTCAAGATGAGCGGAGTCTTTTTCCGAAATCGATATCACCAGTGGACGAATGACCGCGATCGAAACCGAGGTCATTCACATCCTCCCCCTCGCAAACCGTCGCACTACTTCTGCCCGACCGGCTCAGGTTTTATGATCAGCAGCTTGTCGCTGTTGATCAGAAGATACAACTTGCGCGCCAGCTCCGGATTAGACGTCGAGATCTTCTTCTGCTGTGCGATCGCCGCGTCCTTGTCATGGTTTGCGACGAACAAGTTACCAAGAAAGAACTGCACATCTTGATTACTCGGGTCCAACTCGGTAGCCCTGCGAACTTCAGCGATGGCCATATCCAGCTTGCTTCGCCTTGCGTAGCAGTATCCAAGACCGACACGGATCGGAACATTATCAGGCAAAAGAACTCTTGCTTTCTCGAGGAGTGGATTTGCTTCCTTGAACTGCTCGAGATTAAGAAGGGCGTTACCGATATTAAAAATTATGATTGCGTCGTTGGGTTCTAGTGCGTCGGCGGCGCGAAAAGAATCCAGGGCATCTTTATAGCGGTGCACTTCCATCATCACCGCTCCATATTGATTGAGCGTGATCGCGTGATCAGGTCGGAGCGTCAATGCCTCCCGATACGACGACGCCGATTGAGTAAA
>DATEOJ010000387.1:0-23323 GCA_035274235.1 Pyrinomonadaceae bacterium | reverse complement strand
CCTCGACCTCGGGATCGGGGACCGGGACGGCCGAGATCAACGCGATCGAATAAGGCATCAGCGGTTCGGAGTAAATATCTTTCCCGTCGGCAAGCTCGACGATCCGACCGAGGTACATCACCGCTGCACGATCCGAAAGGTGCCGCACCGCACGAAGATCGTGCGAGATAAAAAGGTACGTCAGGCCCTTTTCCTTCTGCAGACGCTCCATCAAGTTCATGATCTGCGCCTGGATCGAAACGTCGAGCGCGGAGATCGGTTCGTCGGCGACGATGAATTCCGGATCGACGGCCAACGCTCGTGCGATACCGATACGCTGTCGCTGACCGCCCGAGAACTCGTGCGGATAACGTTTGGTAAATCGTCGGCTGAGTCCGACCGTCTCCATCAACTCCTCGACCCTCTCGTTCACCGACTTCCCATTCGCCAGACCAAATGTCCGGATCGGCTCGCCAATGATATTTCCGACCGTCATGCGCGGATTGAGCGACGCGTAGGGATCCTGGAAGATCATCTGCAGATGCTTGCGCTGTTCGCGCATCGCCTTCTGCGGGAGATGAGCGAGATCCTTGCCGTTGTAGAGGACTCGTCCGCCGGTCGGTTCGGTCAGACGAAGGATCGCCCGACCCAATGTCGACTTTCCACAACCCGACTCTCCGACCAACCCAAGCGTTTCACCTCGACGTATGTCGAGCGTCACCCCATCGACCGCCTTCACGTCCTTTGCCTGACGAAACAGTCCGCCTCCAAGTCGGTAATAGACCTGAAGGTTGTCGAGAGTGATGAGGTTTTCGCTGCTTCCTTCCATCTATTTGATTGGGGGTTCTATAGTCACGGGAGTTTCGGTGTCGTACCGGATCGTCATGTTCTTTAACGTGCCGTTCGAATATTCGACGTATAGTTTCTTCGGCACACCATCCTCCTTGCCAACCCAGATCTTCGACGTAAACGGATAATTCCCGACCGGTGTGACGTTCTTGTAGCTGTAGGTGAGAGCGGATTGGCCATCGAGCGTATCTTCCCCTTCAAACTTTACCTCCGTCAGGCTCTTCAGTCCCTCTTCAGTAAACGAATCGCGAAGGTTGGGCATTGAGGTGCCCGAGCTCGGCATCTTCGACCACTTACCGTTCGCATTCATGTACATGTCGTTCCCGATCGAGATCATTTCCATTCCTTGACCAGTCCCGCCCGTATACTTCACGTGAAAGCGGTCAGGTGCGGCATAGGCCACCTTTGATTTGATGTCTGTCTGTCCAACGCCTTCCATGTTCGCGGTGAAGTACGGAAGCGCGAGGAATTTGCGAGACGCTTGGACAACATCTGCTTTCGGATCCGAGCCGCCCGTCGACGAATCCTTCGAAGGCGAGCTGCTCTCGCCTGCAGTACCACCCGAGGGCGACTCCTTCACAGAACCGGGCCACTTACATGCGAGAACAGTTACGGCCAGAACCAAAACAACGATGCTGAGATTTTTCATTGCGGCTCGCCCCCTCCTTCAGTCCGATTTCGCTTCGCGGCAGTCGTCGGCGGGTTTACTTTGGAATCTTCATATACCTCGCGCGCAAAGTGACAGAGCGAGTGGTGATTCTCGTTTATCTGTACAAACGGCGGGAACTCGCTTCGGCAGATATCCTCTGCACGATAACAGCGCTCGGCAAACGGACACCCCGGGGGGAGATGTGCGACATCCGGCGGCAGACCAGGTATCTGATATAGCTCGGTTCCCTCTTCATGCGCGGGATCCGGAACGCTCTTTAGCAAACCTCGCGTATATGGATTCGCCGGCGTCGAAAATAATTCGCGTGTCGGCGCCTGCTCAAAAACTTTCCCCGCGTACATAACGACGATCTTGTCCGTCATTCCTGCAACTACGCCAAGGTCGTGCGTGATCAGGATGACGCTCGTTCCCAGTCGTGCTCTCAGATCTTTGATCAGCTCGAGGATCTGCGCCTGAATGGTCACGTCGAGGGCGGTCGTCGGTTCGTCCGCGATCAACAACTCGGGATCGCACGACAACGCCATCGCGATCATCACACGTTGACGCATACCGCCCGAGAACTCGTGTGGGTAGTCGCTAACCCGACTCTCCGCATCGGGGATTCCGACCATCTTCAGCATCTTGATCGCGTGTTCGTAAGCTTGCTTCTTTGAGTGGCCAAGATGGAGTTGCGTTACTTCCATCAACTGCGTCGAGATCTTGAGGAACGGGTTGAGCGACGTCATCGGGTCCTGAAAGATCATTGCGATGCGTTTGCCGCGGATCTTGCGGATCTCGTCGAGAGGAAGTTTGCAGACGTCGATGCCGTCAAAGATGATGTCGCCGTTTACGATCTTTCCCGGCGGCTCGGGAATCAGACGCATCACAGAAAGGTTCGTCACCGATTTGCCCGAGCCGGATTCGCCAACGATCCCGAGCGTCTCGCCCTTTTCCAGTTCGAACGAGATACCATCGACCGCCTTTACCACACCGTCCTCGGTTTGGAAGTAGGTCTGAAGATCTTTGACCGAAAGAATTTTGCCGTTGTTCATACATGGGACAACAAACTTTAGTTTGTTGCTCTCACCGACAAACTAAAGTTTGTCGTCCGTCTAAAACTTTCTTGTTTGCGGATCAAGTGCGTCGCGCAAACCGTCGCCCAGGAAATTCAGCGAAAACAAAGTGATCGCCATCGTCACACCCGGGAAGATCAACTGCCATGGAAAGATCGCGATGTTCTTCACACCGTCTGCAGCGAGACTTCCCCACGATGCATATGGCGCCTGCACACCGAGACCGAGATATGACAAGAATGCCTCCGCCAGCATGACGCTTGGAACAGTCAGCGTCGCATACACGATCACGGGCCCGAGCGTGTTGGGAACGAGATGCCGAAAGATGATGCCAAAGGTCGAGACGCCGGTCGCCTTCGCCGCCATGATAAAGTCCTGGTTCTTGAGACTCAGCACCTGACCACGTACGACGCGAGCCATCGTCAACCATGACACCAGTCCCAAGGAGAAAAAGAGTAGAAGGATCTGATTGAGACCGAGACTCACGACGTCACCGTACTTCTCCGCGATGGTTTCGCCGAGGCCCGTTCCCGCAATGACGAATCCGGCGATGACGACCAGTGCGATCACGATCACGGATTCGAGCAGACCGAATCCAAATCGCTTGACCGAGTCAACCATCGAAAGAGCCTTCGCTTCGCCAAACAGTCGTCGGTAAAAACTCACCGCAACGAGGACCCCGATCACGCCGACGATCAGGCCGATAAGGATCGGGGGCAAAGCAGCAATGAGAACCTTCGTGTTTGGACCGCCGAAAACCGAAAGCAATACGATAACGACGAGGATGTAGGGAATAGCGTAGATGATGTCGACGATGCGCATCATCACGTTATCGACCTTTCCACCGAGATAACCGGCAATCGCACCGTAGGAGACACCCACCAGCAGTGAGACGACGGTCGAGATAAAACCGACGGCAAGCGAGATGCGGCCGCCTTGAAGAACGCGGGCGAGAAGGTCGCGTCCAAGTTCGTCGGTTCCCATCAGGTGTTTCAGCGACGGCGGGAACGACTTGAGCAGCGAGCCGTCCGAAGGCTGCGATGCAGCCGTCAATCCGGTGAGTTGGTAAACGATCATCGGACCTACGATCACAAGCACGACCATCACGGCGAGTACGACCATCCCAGCCACGGCGAGTTTGTTTTTCAGAAGACGCTTCCAGGCGTCGGCCCAAAGCGAAGTCCCCGCGACCGGAGTCGTTCGTTCGAGTTTCAACTCGGGCTCAGCTTCGTTGCGCAGATCGACGGACGAAGTCGCACCACAAAAGCTGCAGATCACGATACGCTGCCGCTCGCTCTCGAGGGTCACCGGTGCTCCGCATTTTGGACAGCTTAGGTCTTTTAGCATCTAGTTGGTCGTTCTGGTGATCGTTGCGTCGAGAGGACCAATAGGACTTATAGGACTTATCGGACCTATACGTCCTATAGGTCCTACTAAGTCCTATTGGTCCCCTCAACCCAAACCTACTCATACCTTATCCTCGGATCCAGAAACCCGTACGAGATGTCGACGATCAGGTTGAACACCATGACGAGTATCGACAGGAATGCGACGATGCCGAGTGTCAGCGGCTCATCGCGATTGAAAACCGATTGAATAAAAATATTTCCAAGTCCGGGAATTGCGAAAACTTTCTCTACTACGACCGTGCCCGCGAGAAGAGCGGCAAGTGCGGGACCGGTGTAGGAGACGACCGGAATGATACCGCCGCGCATCGCGTGTTTTAGGAGAACCGTCGTCTCATTCAATCCCTTCGCACGGGCGGTGCGGATGTAATCGGAACGCATGATCTCGAGCATACCGGCACGCGTCAGACGTGCGATGTACGCTGCGTAAATAGCCGAGAGAGTGATGACCGGTAACACCAAACTGTTCCAACCGCCCCATCGTGCCGGCGGAACCAGATACAGACCAAGTGCTAGGACGAGGACGAGTATCGGACCTAGAACAAAGTTCGGGACCGAGAGACCCAGCATCGCAACGGCCATCGCGCCGTAATCGAATTTAGAATTCTGCCAGAGAGCGGCGACGACGCCTGAAAAAAGTCCGACTACCAGCGCAAGCAAATAAGCGAGAGCCCCGATGGTTGCAGAGTAGGGGAGGTGTCGCCAGATGAGTTCGTTTACCGACTGCCCCGCGTATTTGAGCGAATCCCCGAAGTCGCCGCGTGCGACATTTGAGATCATCAGCCAGTACTGTTGGTACCAGGGCTTGTCCAGTCCGTATTTCTCGCGGATGTTCGCTTCGATTGCGGGCGGCAACGGTTTTTCGCCGGAGTAGAACGTACCGGGAGCGAAGCGGATCAACGCCCACGTGAGAGTCACGACCAGCAACGCCATAGGGATGATGAGCAGCAGTCTGCGGAAAATGAAAAGGAGCATATCTACTCGGCTGTCGCTTGTCCTGCTTGAGATTTGACGAACTCATCCTGCGTCCGCGTAATATTCCGAACCTGTTCCTCGACGATCGGATCTCTCTGGCTCATCAGGTTACTTACGTTGGTGTCCCACTTCGACGGATCGCGCTCGATGTAAACAAATTTCCACGGATGCAAAGTGACGGGGTTCGGATACAGTCCCTTCACATAGGGCTTCTTCATCCAACTCGTCCCCGGAACGCCGAGTGGCACGAGCGTGTTTTTTTGCATCACGTAAAGCTCAGCAGCTGCCAGCTTCTCGTAACGAAGCTGCGGGTCGGTGGTGTTGTTCGCCTCATCGAGCATGCGATCATACTTTGGGTCCGACCAGCCGGTCGCACTTGCGTTCTGCCCCGAGTAGAAAAGATAGAGAAACGTGTACGGGTCCATGTAGTCTCCAACCCACCCGCGGCGAGCAAAGCCGCTGAACTCGACCTTGTTGATCAACGGAAGGAAGGTCTTGAACTCCATGTTCTTGAGCTGAACAGTGACTCCGAGATTTTGTTTCCACTGAGCCTGAGCGAACTCCGCCGTCGATTTATTACTCTCCGATGTGTTGTAAGTGATCTCCACGTTCTCCACCGGGAACGACGGACAACTCCATCCGCCGCCCGACTGGATCACCGGATACCCCGCCTCAGTCAAAAGTTTCCGAGCCTTCTCGGCGTTAAACTTTCTAGCTTTCCATTCGTCGAGCGAGCTTCCCTGCTTCTGTAGCTCTTCCGAGAACACCTTGTCCCGCGCGGCTTCATACATCGGAAAGATCCCGAATGGAACCAGGTCAACCAGCGGTTTGTATGTACGTCGCAGCGCAACGTAGTCATCGCGATCTATGGCAAGAGCAAAGGCCTCGCGAACCTTTGGATTGTCCATCGGCGCCTTTTTGATGTTGATCGCATAATACTCACTCGCGAGTTCCGGAGTCAGCATGTATTCGTCTTTGAACTGACTTACGTCGTCGAACCAGGGCGCGGGCACCGTGTGGTTGTATGTTGCATCGACGCGTCCCGCCTTGTAGAGGTTCTGCATCGTGGTCTGCTCATCGAGCGGATAAAACTCAATGCGGTCCAACTTCACGTTCGCCGCGTCCCAGTTGTTCGGATCTTTGACGACTATTAACTCATCGTACGGTCGGTGTGCAAGAACCTTGAACGCTCCGCTCGTAACGATATTCTCCGGCCGCGACCAGCGATCGCCGTACTTTTCGACGACGTTCTTATTGATCACGCGAAAGAATTGGTGACCAAGAAGACCCAGGAAGTAAGGTGCCGGTTGGTATAGCTTGATTCGAAGTGTATAGTCGTCGATCGCCTCGACGCCGATATCCTCGGCCTTTACAGGTACAAGCTCCTTTCCCTCAACCGCGGCTTTTAGTTTCGCGTTGCTGCCGAGCAGCTGTGTTTTTTGCTTTTCGGACGTCGGGATCGCAAGACGTTCCGGTCCATCAAGGAATCCATGAAACTCACTCTCACCTTTGCCGACATCGCCGTCGGCCACAGGGGCGCCCGCCACCACATCAAGAAAATCTTTTTTCAGGAGAAAGCTTCCGTCGGGATTTTTCACGAAAGCCCATTTCGAATTGAACGCCTCGGAATACTTTATGTAGTAACCCAGACTCGCGTTGCGTGAGGCGAGTTCGGGTTTGAATCCGCGCCGGATCGTAAATACAAAATCATTCGCCGTGATCGGATCACCGTTTGAGAATTTCGCGTTCTTGCGTAGATGGAAAATGTACTCGGTCCCACCCTCTTTGATCTCCCAACTCTCCGCGACCGATGGGATCGGCTCGACGGTTAGTGGATGGTATTCGATGAGCGCATCATAGAGCGCCATCAGAAGACGAGCCTCGGGTTGGCCATTCGGAACTGCCGGGTCGAGCGACTCAGGCTCGGAGCCGGTCACGTAACGCAGGACATTCTCCTGCGGAGGTACGGTCTTTCCCCAATATTGTTGTTTCGCCGATGTGCCGCATCCAGCCAGAAGCGCGCACAACGCAGCGACGATTCCGATGTGAATGGTGCTTGAACGTTTTTTCATCTGCGAACTCCGTTAGCTAAACTTTAACCGTCACGATGAATCATGGGGAGGCGGGGAAACTAACCAATTACGCTAGGTTAGCACGCCGGCGGCACGATTAGGATTCCAATTTCGCTCATTTCGGTTGCCAGTTGCTGTCGATAGCGACGCTCTGGAGTGACGGAGCATCAAGACTGTTTGTTTCGAATCCGGAGACGTACGGCTTAACCAGCGAGTACGACGTCGGAAAATAAAGTGGAATCGCCCACAGTTCGAAGATCGCGTTCGCCTCGGACATCGTGACATCCGGCGATTCGACGGGCGATGGCGTCGGGCTGCTCGCATTATTCGGGGTACGACTGTCTTCCGCCTCGACGCCTTCCCTTGGCTCGGGCGACTGGGTGGCATTCGCGGCGGGTGGAGTCACGGGCGGCTTGAGCAACGTCAGGATACTCATCAGCTCATCAGCTGTCGGGAAGACTGCGTTGCGTCTGATCAGATCGAAGTCGCCGGTAATTCGCGCCGTCTCGACCTCCGCGTTTTCCTTCACTACGATCTCGGTTTCGACGTTCAGATTCTGTTTCCACATTCGCGCCACCGCGCGTGCGACCCGAGTCTGCGTATCGTTCCGATTGATGACGAGTTTGATCGCAGGGAAACCCTCGCCGCGTGGGTAGCCGGCTTCGGCCAGCAGATCACGAGCGCGCGAGATGTCCTGGACAATAACGGCTTCGGGGTCACGACTGAACGAAAGGAACGAGAGTGCCGGTCGCGTCGTGCCTTCCATGTCGCCCTCGGTCAAACGCTCGCGCTCGATCGCGATCGCCAATGCTTCGCGAACACGCCGGTCGTCGAACGGAGCCCGCTCGTGGTTGATCTCGTAAAAATTTACCGCGGCGTGGGGACGTCGACGAAAGTCGTTGAATGGTTCCAGCAGCTTTAACGCGAGCGGCTCGAAGTCCGCGTTTGTGATCGCGTCGATGTCGCCCGCCTTGTACGCCGCGAGCGCTTGCTCGGCATTCTCAGCAGCCACCATACGAACACGTTCCAGCGCGATCGCACGTCGGTTCCAATAGCTATCCGACGGCTCGAGCGTTACGCCGGAGGCGTCAGATTCGCTCACGCGAAAGGCTCCGTTTGAAACGATCGTCGTTGTTACCGCAAATTCAGTCGACTCAGCACCGATCGGGCGAAACAGCGGATGAGCGACAAGCTTGGGAAGATCTTTGTCCGGCACGACCAGCAACACGCGAAGGGTCCGGTCGTCGTCGGCGACAACACCGAATGGAGCGGGTGCCGGACCGGGCGATGAATCGGGCAACGGTGCCGCAGGCGGCGGGTGCGACGGAATATTCTGATTCGTGTTTGGAATAAGCTCGGTCGAGGGAACGGTCGCCGGCTTTTTCTTTATCGGAAAACCGACGATGTTCGCGAGCAGGTCATGATGCGGAACCGCGGTGCCCAACTCACCAAGCCGTTTCCAAGAGCGAACAAAATCCTGAGCCGTGACCGGCTTCCCGTTTGACCACTTTGCGTCAGCGCGTAAATGAAACGTCCATGACCGAAGATCCTCGCTCGGCGTCCACTTTTCCGCGACGCCCGGCTTTGCTTCCAAAGTTTGCGGGTCGAGCTCGGTCAAACCTTCGAACACCGCGCGAACGAGATCGGTTTCCGGCGGGGCCGCAGCAAAGGCCGGATCGAGAGTCTTCGGGAGTTTACCGTTACTCCAGCGGAACTCTTGTTTACGAGGGGGTTCAGTGCGTGCGTAGTAGGGCTCGTTACCGGTGCTCTCACTGCCGTTGCACGCAGCGATGATCAGAACGAACGCGACGACGAAACCCGATAGCACCGCGCGCAGCGGAAGGCTCCATTTCGGATTTGAATCGACGTCACGCACCGTGGTTTTGGATCAGTTTGGCTTCGACAGCTTGGCGTACACATCGGCGACCTGTTGTCGTGTTGCGTCAAAGCCTGCGGATGTGTCGATCAGATGATCGGCGTAGCTTTTCTTCTCGTCTTGCGGCATCTGAGACGCAATGCGTCGTTCGGCCTCTTGCCGGCTCAACCCGTCCCGCCCGATTAGACGCTGCAATTGTAAGTCACGTTCGCACCAGACAACAATCAGCTGATCGAACCGACGATAACCGCCCGACTCGATCATGAGCGCCGCATCCACGATCGCAATGCCATCGGCGTTTTCGAGTTCGCGCTTTTTGAGCCAAGCGTCCTGGGCTTCGAACACAAGCGGGTGAATTATCGAATTTAGTTTGAGTCGTCGTTCTTCGTCTCCGAAGACGATCGAACCGAGCTTCGCACGATCAATCGATCCGTTCGGCCTTAGAACAGACTCACCAAATTCTTCGACGACACGCTTCAACCCGGCAGTACCCGGTTCAACGACATCGCGCGCGACCTGATCCGCGTCGAGGACGGGAACGCCGAGTTCGCGAAAGACGTCATCGACAAAACTTTTGCCGACAGCGATCGATCCTGTGAGTCCTACTTTCAACACTAGATTCGAGAATCCAACGGTTACTTAGCCGCAGATTACGCGGATTGCGCAGATAAGAATCTCTAAAAATAAATCTGCGTCATCTGCGTAATCTGCGGCTAAATCACCCATCCCATCCAGGGCTTACGCCTGACGGCCGTGACGTTTCGCTAACTTGCCCACGTTGTACTCAGCGATCTCGTCCAACGTCAGTCCAAGTTCGTCCGCACAGGCAGAGATGTACCACAGCACATCGCCGAGTTCGTCCTTTAGTTTCGCACGGACCTCATCGGTCGTGACGCCGCCATGATCACGCTGGATCTTCTTGACGATGTTCGCAACCTCGCCCGCCTCGCCGGCAAGACCGAGCGTCGGGTATTCGAGGTTCTTTAGTCGGTTAGGGTAGAGAGCAGTCGCGCTCGCTTCGGTTTGATATTCTTCGAATGTCATAGGTGTGGATAGATAAGACCTATAGTCTTCTTGCTCTCGCGGCCTTGATCGTGTTCTTCATCAACATCGCGACGGTCAGCAAACCAACACCTCCGGGGACAGGCGTAAAGCTTGCCGCGCGTTCTTTTGCTTCTTTGGGATTAACGTCACCCACCAGTGTCGCACCGCGGTTCTCGATAGCCGCAAGTCGCTTCTCGATCTCGTCATCTCCGAACAGCTCGCGGGCAAGAGAAACGTCCGACACGCTGTTGATCCCGACGTCGATGACCGTTGCACCTTCGCCGATGTGTTCGCCGCGGATAAAACCGGGACGACCGATCGCCGCTACGAGAATGTCCGCCTGACGAGTAACCGCTGCGAGATCGCGTGTGCGCGAATGACAGATCGTGACCGTCGCATTCTCCTGCAGCAGAAGCATCGCCATCGGCTTTCCGACAATGTTGCTCCGCCCGACGATCACCGCGTTCTTACCCGCGATCTCAATTCCCGACCGCTTCAAGATCTCGATCACACCCGCCGGCGTGCACGGCACAAGGGCTTCTTCACCTTGTGACAACCGTCCGACGTTGATCGGATGAAACCCATCGACGTCCTTCGCGGGATCGATCAGTTCGAGTAGTTCCCGCTCGTTGACATGTTTCGGCAACGGCAACTGCACAAGAATGCCGTCGACATCGTCGCGTGCATTCAACTCGCTGACGATGCGGACCAACTCTTCGTGTGACGTCGACTCGGGAAGATGCTGATGCTCCGAGACGATACCGATCGCCTCAGCGGTCTTGACCTTGTTTCCGACGTAAACCGCCGACGCCGGATCGTCGCCAACCCTGACGACCGCGAGGCACGGGCTAAATCCGTGCTCCGACCGCAGCTGCTCAACCTCCGCGGCAGCTTCGAATTTAATAGCTTCGGCAATCTCTTTGCCGCTCAAGATCCTTGCGCCCATATGAATTTCGAAATTTTACAGGAAGGGTAGAGACATTGTCAGTTTTGTAGGGCAGAAACGGCAAATCGGCCCCTAAAAAGCCGTCATTTCGGATCGACAGATTTACAAAATGAAGTTTTCACGAAAAAACATGCTTCAGACGATTCGCGATCTCACGATCATTTTGCTGATCACCGCCGGTGCGACACTGGCGGCCGATTTCGATCGTGACGGTAAAGCCGATTTCGCCGTTTTCGAACCTTCTACCACGACCTGGCTTTCGGATTCTTCAAAAGGCACGTCGGTCAAGTGGGGTAACACGACAGACATTCTTGTCCCGGCCGATTACGACGGCGACGGCAAAACCGATATCGCGGTATGGCGTCCGTCGAATGGCGTTTGGTATATCAACCAGAGTGGTGACGGCCAGGTGCTCGTCATCAAATGGGGAACCGTGAGTGGCGACGTTCCCGTCCCGGCAGATTACGACGGTGACCGTGTCGCCGATGTCGCGATCTTCCGACCGTCGACAGGCGAATGGATGATTCTCGGGTCTTCGGTCGATTTCAATCAGAAGAAGGCGAGCGTTTCGACCTGGGGCAAAACCGGTGATGTTCCGGTCCAGGGCGACTACGACGGCGATCGCAAAGCAGACTTTGGTGTCTTCCGTCCGTCTGAAAACCGTTGGCTGATCCGTGAGAGCAAGAGTGGCAACACGACAACAAAATCATTAGGCCTGGCGGGTCTCGACAAACTCGTCCCGGCCGACTACACCGGCGACGGTAAGATCGATGTTGCCGTTTACCGCGCAGGTGTCTGGTATGTGATCAATAGCGAGACCGGTGAGACCGAACCGTTTCACTTCGGTTTTAGCGACGATGTTCCGGTTCCGGCTGATTACGATGGCGACGGTTCAACTGACTTCGCCGTCTATCGCAGCGGTACATGGTTTTTGTATGAAAGTTCAAGCCCCCGCCTACGCTCATTCAAGCTCGGCGAGGCAGATGATATTCCCGTGATAACTGGAGTAGTGAGAGAGAGCTAAGCAAACCCTAGAGAATAGGTTCGCCGAACCATTGGAGAAGCTTCCCCGGAGCTTCTCCTTTTTTTGTTTCGCGCCGCGGGTTAGAATCTCGGGGATGACCTTGCGTGGAGCTCTTCTGCTAATAATCCTATCGGTCCACGCCGTCGTGGCGGAGACGCCCGGCGAATCTCATCAACAGATCGTCGCACTTTACGTCGACCGCGATTACCTCACTGCGGCTACCCTCTTAACAAAACTTGAAAACGAAAACCCGGACTCATTCCGCGCGAACAACTACGACTATCTTTTGGCGCGTATTGAGGAGCGCGTTGGAGACACCGCCGCGGCCGCAGAGCATTATCAACAGGTCGTCAACCGTAAATCCCCGCTACGCGATTACGCTCTGTGGCATCTCGCCGTCATTGCACGAGCGTCAGGCAATCTCATGCTTGAACGATTGCTGCTGCAGGAACTGACCTCGTTTTCGTCGGGGAGCCTGCTGAGCTATCCCGCTGAACGTCGGCTCGCCGAGAGTTGGATCGACAGCGGGAATTACGATCTCGCTATCGCTCAACTCGAACGCGGTTCTGCTAGCGCTGATCCGTCGAGGGCCGTCGACATCCGCGATGCCCGGCAACGACGATCGCTTCTGGGTGAGGCATATCTAAGATCGGGAGACGATTCCAAGGCACGCGACACATTCGCCGATCTCGAAACGAATATTCCCGATCCTGCTCAACCGGATGACGCCGCACTCGACGCGGTATCCGGTCTCGATGCGATCGATGCGAAGAGCGGAACGTCATCGGCAGACGATCGCGAGCATTTTAAGCGAGCGAACATCTATCAGTTTAATCGTGAGTTCGAACACGCACGTCTTCATTACATGGCGGTCGTAAATGAGTTTCGCGGCAGTCCACTCGCCCCCGAAGCGACGTTTCACATCGGACGCGGTTACGCGATGATTCTCAACCATACCGAGGCCGTTCAATGGTTCGAGCGAGTGATCGAACAATTTCCCGAACACCCGATCGCATCGGAGGCACAGCTTTACGCGGCGTCATCGTACGCACGGGTCGGAAAGTATCGCGAGAGCGTTCACCGGTATAAGACTTACATCGCGAAATACCCCGAGGGCGAGCGAGTCGATCGAGCTTACTTGAATGTGATCGACGTGCTACGCGATCAACGTGAGGAAGTCGAGCCGCTTAAATGGGCCGATACTCTTCGAACAAAATTCCAGGGGCGTCTCCCCGCCGCCCTTGCGACATTTGCCGAGGTTCGGATGTACCTCGCGCGAACAAACTGGGAAGCTGCGATCGAGGCTCTCGATCGTCTCGAAAAATATTCAGATCTGGGCGGTGCGGCGGTCCCGGGCGGGACTACACGATCCGAGATCCGCTTCCTTCGCGGGTACGCGCTCGAACAGCTTCGCCGGTATCCCGAAGCGATCAACGTCTATCTTTCAATTCCCGACGGGCGGAACGAGTACTTTGGCTGGCGGTCGAGCGAACGACTGCGGTTGTTGTCGATCGACGCGAGCGCGAAACGTTTTGTCGAAGCGAAGGCAGCGGAGCTTAAGTCGACAAATCCATCCGACCCGGACGCGGCAAGGCGAAATCTTCAATCGCAGATTCGGCTGACGGAACCTCTCGACGAAAAGAAGAAGCTGCTCGCGTCGCTCAAGGCGATCTACGACTCGCTCCCGGCCTATACCCTTCCGGAATTAAAAGCAGTGAAGAGCACTTCCCCGGCTCCGAACGCAAAAGCGACCGCTGCTGATGAGTTGTTGAAATTGGGTCTGTACGACGAAGCCGCACCCGAGGTTGAGTCGAAGCCTGGGTCGAAAAGGGATCCGGATCTCAGTTACACGATCGCGACTTATTATTCGCGAGGCGATCTTGCGGATCGGGGAATCGCGTTCGCCGACGCGTATTGGAAACTGCCCGCCGACTATCAGATCGAGTTGATACCGAGCGAGGCTCTAGACCTACTCTATCCGACGCCGTTTAGCGATCTGGTTTTGCGTCACGCCCCGCAACGCAGCATCGACCCGCGGTTCTTGTTATCGATCATGCGGCAGGAATCGCGGTTCCGTGCCGACGCGAGATCCGATGCGGCGGCTCGCGGTCTTATGCAGTTTATTTCGACGACTGCTAACCGTGTCGCTGCGGAGCTCGGCCGCGAGAAGTTTCAACGCGAAGACCTGTACGATCCGTCGATAGCAATTCTGTTTGGTTCGCACTACACGGCAACTCTTTTCAAGCAGTTCCCGAATGAAACGGAGGCGGTCGTCGCGAGCTATAACGGCGGCGATGACAACATGAGACGCTGGCTCGTGCGTTCGAAGTCAGACCAGCCGGAACGATATGTGTCGGAAATCATGTACGCGCAGACGAAGGGTTACGTCGAGCGTGTGATGTGCAATTACCGGATGTACACCGTGCTCTATGGTGAGGGACTGAAACGGCGCGGCAATTGATAATTGAGAATTGAGAACGGATAATTATGAGCACAAGTCCAGACTTCTGACTTCTGACTTCCGGGCTATCAATCATTAATAAACTCCATGCGCTATCTTTTTTTCCTCGCCCTCGCGGCACTGATTCTAAACGGCTGTCAGGGTGCACCGACTCAACAGGCGAACACAACCGAAGCAAAACGCTACGACCTGAAGGGTAAAGTCATCTCCGTAGACCGCGAAAAGAAAACCGCCAAGATCGATCACGAAGAGATCAAGGGTTATATGGCCGCGATGGAGATGGAGTTCCCGATCCATGAGGATTGGGTTTGGGACGACCTGACTCCCGGTTCGGAGATCAAGGCGACACTCGTGGTCGACAACTCCGCAAAGGATCCCTACTGGCTCGAGAAGATCGGCATCCTCGCCGCGCCTAAACCCGGCCAGGCGGCCCCGCCGGTCGATGAGCGATTCGCACAGATCGGAAAAGAGATCCCCGATTTTCAACTGACAAATCAGGACGGTAAGCGGATCTCGACAAAAGATTTTCGCGGGAAGGCTCTCGCGATCACGTTCATCTACGCGAAATGTCCGCTGCCGGATTACTGCATCAAGATGTCGGTGAACTTCAGCGACGCCGCGAACCGAGTCATGAGTGAGCCCGAGGCAAGGGACAAGTTTCGCCTGCTCACCATCTCATTCGATCCCGAGCGAGACACACCCGCGAAGTTGAAAGAGTACGGACTGGGTTATCTCGGAAAGGATGCGAAGCCGGATTTTTCAGTTTGGCAATTAGCGGTCGGAAGCGACAAAGAAGTTCGCTCGATCGCCGATTTCTTTGGTCTCCGTTACGAGGTCGATCCGACGGACAAGACGCAGTTCAATCACTCGTTGCGAACTGCGGTTATCGCGCCGGACGGGAAGGTGACGAAGATCTTTTCGGGTAACGAGTGGTCGGCGGATGATCTGATCCGAGAGATGAAGGCGGCGAACACGAACACTGGAACCAACTAGACGCAGCGCGGCATGGAATGTAAAGGCAACGCGCCAACTTAAAGCCTCGAGCGTAAACTCGCGTAGCGAGTGAAAGCACGTAGCCCCCGGCCTGAGCCGGGGGTAGAAACGTAGAATACGAGGGAACCCGAGTATGCGGGCGATAGATTTGGTCCGAGACGCCCTGCCGCTCGCTACGCGAGCTCGGTCTCGTTAATGTCACCCCCCCCCGGCTAAGGCCGGGGGCTACGTGCTTTCACTCGCTACGCGAGTTGAACTCGGGATCTTGCTAGGCTTCACCTCGACTCATACACCGTCCTTCCATTCACAATCGTCATGACAACATCCCTCGCGTTCGACGAAAACACCAATGCCGCTTCGACGTCGTTGATAGGCGACTGAGAAAGTTCAGAAAGAGAGACGACGGCGACATCCGCGCACTTACCGGCCTCAAGCGTCCCAACCTTATCCTGAAGGCCGAGAGCTTTCGCTCCACCCAACGTCGCCGCGTAAAGCGCGTCACGCGGCCCGATGAATCCGTTGCGTTCCTCATGGTTCCTCGCAAGTAGTGCCGCGAACCGCGCCTCTTCTAAAAGATCGCAGACGTTATTACTCGCGACCGAATCACTTCCAAGCCCGACCGCGATTCCTGCGGCAAGAAACTTTTCAAACGGTGCATAGCCATGACCGAACTTTGCATTCGACTTCGGACAATGGGCGATCGTCGTTCCCGTTTGCGCGATGACATCGATGTCGGAGGATGTGACCGTCACGCAGTGAGCGAGCAACGGTCGCGTTGCAAGGATGCCGGTTCGCTGAAGGAACTCGATCGACGAACAGTGCGGGACCTCCCATTGGACACCGACTCGTTCGTAGAACTTCGTAAACAAACCCTCGCCGTTCGCGAGCAATCTCTTTTCTTCGGCTGACTCTGCTGCGTGGATCGTAACTTTGAGACCTTCGGCCGCGGCGTATTCGGCGATCAATTCGAAAAGACGCCGGCTCACCGTGTAAGGCGAATGCGGCGAAATACCGATCTCGACAAGATCTGTCGCATCACGTCGAAGCGAGTCGATCTTTGACCTGAGTTTGTTCAGATCCTCTTCGGCGGTCGCGTTGTCGGGTGAAAATTCAGTCTCCTGAAATAACACACCGCGAAGCCCCACACTCTTCAACGCACTCAGTCCGGCCTCACCACAACGACCGATATCGCCAAAGCACGTTACGCCGGCTCGCGCACCTTCGCCAGCACCGAGAGTCGCGGCGGCCTCGATGTCATCCGGTGACATGCCGGATCGAATGTCGTTCAGTTTGAGAAGCCACGACTTGAAATCATGCTCGACCGAGTCCAACGCGCCGCGCATCGATGTGATCTCGAGGTGTGAATGGCAGTTAACGAAGCCGGGCAGAATCGCCGCAACACCGAAGTCCGTTACGGAAGCATCAGGAAATCGCGCGGTGATCTCGTTCTGTGGGCCAACCGCAACGATCCGCTCTCCATCGATCGCGACGGCACCGCCTTCGATCGGCTCCGAGGAGATCGGTAGAACGAATTCGGCGGCCAAGATCTTCATTTTGTAAGGATGCTTTTGTCGGAACGGTAGCGTTCGAGAATAGATGAAACGTAAGCGCGGGTCGACGCAATACCGATCCGTGCGACGAAATCCGCCTCCGAAAGACGGGCCGTATCGACTCCCCGGGTCCACTCTTCGACCCGACTCGGCCCCGCGTTATACGCGGCAAGTGTCATCGCAGTCTCGGCCGGGATCCCACGATACGCCTCGCGAACTTTCTCTAGATACCACGACCCGACCTGAATATTTCGTTCGGGATTACTCAGAAATGCAACGACGTTTTCACCGGTCTCTCTTTCGAATTCTTTTAGTCCCGTCTCCTTTGCCCATTCGCGTGCGACCGGCGGTGTCACCTGCATAAGTCCGACCTCGCCGGCCTCACCCATCGCCGCCGGACGAAACCACGTCTCCTCATAGATCAAACTCCACACTAGACGGTCGTCAAGACGATAGATCCGAGTCTGCGTGCGGATCAGTTCGTCGAAGCGATGTTCCCAATAGCTTTTAAAAAAGATCGTGCCCGTCGCGAGGATCACGGCGAGGATGATAAAGCACGAAATCAGGTATCGGGCCATGGGGTGAATGAATCGATGTACTACGAACCTGCCTTAGATCGCGAGTTCCCGCTCTCCGGCTTTTGCTCGTCGCCTTCATAAGCGAGGCTGTGCGACGCGGTCTCGCTCGTGTGACGTCCGTTGCGAATCATCTCGGCAAACAGATCGGTGTCGTAGTCGACCTCGTTTGCCATCTCACGACGTATATCGAGCAAGACCTCGAGGAATTTTGGCCTTCTGTACATCCACTGATAGTAAACGGCGAATCGACAAACTGTGCAAGGGGAGACAATTAGGGATTGCGGATTGCGGATTGCGGATTAAGGATTGCGGATTAAGGATTGCGGATTAAGGATTGCGGATTAAGGATTGCGTGTTGGACGTCGCATGATGACGAATCCGCAGTCCGCAATCCGCAATCCGCAATCAAGGCCCTCAGCTGTGTACCAAGAATTCAGGCGTGACGATGACGGGTGAGAAGAACCCTGCTGCAGTATTGAAGAGTTTGATCCTCGCCTGCTTTCGGACATTTGCGAGATGACCAAAGTTCCACGTGACCAGGTAATCGATCTTGTGAATCGACGCGAGGGCGACGTGAAACGCGTCGGCCATAAATTTGCGATGGAAGATTCCGCGTGAGATGTATCCCTCGGCAAGGATCGCCGCCTCCTCGGAGAACTCTAGGCGTTCGAGCGGTTCGATGATCTTCATGTAGCCCGAGCGGTGCGGTTCGTCGATCCGCTCAAACTCGCGCTCGACTAGCTGCGATATGAACGGCCGGTACTCGGATAGTTCGTGCTCGAACCAACGAATGGTGAGGTCTCTACGAAACGGATCACCGGCGTCGAGATACGCGCCGATCGAGGAGGTTTCGAGATAGATGCTGAGCTTCATGGGAGGCGGTTAGCGTCCGCCGTTTATGGGAACGAAGGTCACTTTGGATTTCTTAAAGTCGAAAGTCATTCGATAATTGCGCAGGAAGTTTCCGCCAAGGATACCCGCCTGTTCAAAACCGGACGCCTCGTTGATCATATCAAGATCGAGCGCGATCGCAGTGATACTTGTTCGCGAGTGATTACCAAAGCTCACCTTCGGCAGCAGGAAGGAGGGCACATCGTCAGTGACGCCCGCCGAACCGATCACCCGCATCTTCTCGCTGCGAATGAACGTACTCGCGACCTTCATATTCGCAACGTCATCGGAGATGACGGAGACGCTCGCACCGGTGTCAACGATAAAGTTCAACGGTTCTTCAATTCCTTCGACCTGCACTTCCCCGCTCAGAAAACCGCTCGATGTGAGCCGAAGCGGAAGCGAAACTGAATTACCCGAAGGATCCGTCTCATCCGACTCGCGTTTCGTGAGCGAGAATTTCAGATCGCCGTAGTCGAGCGTCGTTAGAAACTTCGAGATCAGCGAGAGCCCGATATAACCATCGACTGTGTCCGTGTCATTGTGAAACTTTCGGATATAGACCGGAACGTTCCGAATGTCGACCTGTCCGATCTCGACTTGTCGCAAGAATCCGTAGACGATCTCGAAGCGACCGTCACCGCCGATCCCTTTCGCGAACCCGCCCCGTGTGATCGGTTCGATGCGAAGTGCTTTTGCGGTTTCGTCGGAAATAACTGAAATACCGGAGCCGGTATCGAGAACGAATCTCATCGGCTTCTCACGGCCGTTGATCCGCATCTCGATCACCGGACGATTACCGACTATCTGGATCGGGACCGACGTCTCGGCCTCCCCGACCGTCACATAAAGCGACTGCTTGGCGCCAAGAAAGCGGAGGAAGTTAATGAGTCCTTTGATTCGAAGTCGACGCTCATCATCCGTGTTTCGCGACAGCGCGAGGAATTGCGTATACGCGTCGGCCGCGTCCTTATATCGCTCAGCGCGCGCCGAGACTTGGGCGAGTGCGAAAAAATAGTCCGGCTCATTTGAATCATGAAAGACGGCTTGCTGAAGATTCGCCAAACTTTCGAAGATCCGGTTCTCGTAAAACTCGAGCATCCCCATACCGGCCCAGGCAAGTGCTTCTTTCTTATTCAGTCGGAGCGAGTTGTAGAGGATAGTGCGAGCTTCCGGAAACTTTCCGGCGCTCAGAAGGGTCGCGCCAAGCATTGCGAACGCGTCAGAATTTTTCGGTTCGGCCTTTGCGAGCGGATACGTTAGATCATAGGCCTCCCGCAGACGGCGTTGCTTGATAAGTACAAAAGCGAGTTTAAGTTTCGCACCCGAATGAGCGGGGTCGAGCTCTATCGCGCGCTTGAACGCTTTCTCGGCCTCGACGAAGTCGCCGCGTCGAGCGAGTTTCTCACCACGTTTTAATTGTGCTCGGAAATCGTTGTCGTTTACCTGCTGAACATCCGCCTCGGCGAACATGACGCCGGGTATAAAGGCGACAAACAGCAAAGCGGAAAGTAAGCGAGCAGAAGTGCGAGAAAAGAGGAGCGTATTGGAAAAACCGGTTCGCATAAGCAGTGCCCGCCTTGGTTCCAACTTTAAAATCACTTCAAGATCTGGCCGGTCTTCATAGACCACAACACCAGATCCATTTCGTCAAAATCAATTTTCGTTCGTTCCGTAAGTTCCCTGAGCTTGTCTTCGACCGTTAGATACTTCGACCTCGTATTTGGTGGCTTGGGCGACGATATTATTTTCAGCTCGGCCAGACAGCGAAGAACGTGCTTGTCGAGGATCGCGTAGCCCTTGAAGCCGATGTTGCGGAGAAAGTGGCTCGCCTCCTTGTAACCCAGGCCTTTTATTCCCTTTTCTTTCACCAACCAGTCGCGACGCGCGAGGTGACAATCGAAGCTCTCGAGCTTCTTCCGCAGCTCGAGATTGCAATGTTCTCGAAGAAAACTCCTTGAGGCATAGACATACCTTGCACGTGCGTTCGGATATCGATGGACCCCGACGAGCGCCTCGGCGATCTCTGGCTGTGTCCCGTCCGCCAGAAATGGCCGGACTGCCTCGACCGACCTCAGCCCCATCTTCGCCGAGCAGCCGCCGGTAAAAAAGCAGTAGACCATCTCTTCCCAGAGCCGCGCATCGGTCCCCTCGCTCCAGACCGCCTCAAACTCTGAAAGTCTTGAACGGATCTCGTCACGACGGTCCTCGTGGGCCTGCCTTACCTTTTCTAGTGTCAGGGCTTCGCTCTGCATCGGGTGGTTCATAAATTCTATTTCTCGGCCGAATTGGGTGTCAACGAATTTCGGCCCGAACCGCCCGAAAGTGCGTAGCATCCCGAAAAGATGAATTTTCATCTGATGGCATACGTCCATTTAGGACGGGTTTTATGAGCAAAAAGGGGATTGAATCGACGTCGGACCAACGTGTTATACTGAAAACGCCTCTCCTGCAGGTTTCGCGACCTGCCCACCGGTGGCCAAGCAATAAATCGATGAACAGTCTTGGTATTAAAAACTCCCTACAGATGGTTGTCGCCGTCCTATTTTCTTGTGTTTTGGCCTTTGGCCAAGGCGCAGGTTCACAGGGACCGAAGCCGCTGCTGCAGGACATAACTGTTCACACCGACCCGGCACCGACGTCTTACGTCCAGAAAACCAACAGCTCGTCGCCGGCGGTGAGTCCGGTGAGGTCTTCTTACCCGATCCTGGCTGAAACGGCGATCCCGGGTTATTCGGGTGTGCTGGTAGAAACGCTTGATGGCAATGTTGTCGTCGAGAGCATGTCGAATGCGACATTCAATCCTGCGTCTAACGTAAAGATCGCGACATCGTACGCGGTTCTCAAAACATTTGGACCCGACTACCGGTTTCCGACCAGCGTCTGGACGGACGGCACTTACGACCAGGCGACGCAGACCATCCACGGAAATCTCTACGTCTCGGGCAAAGATCCCATCTTCGGTTACGAACACGGCGTTGCAATAGCCGCCGAACTGAATCGCATGGGTGTCCGGACGATCATGGGCGACCTCATCGTGACGGACAATTTCGCGATGAACTACGTCACGTCGCCGTCGATCTCTGCGAAGACACTTTTTCTGACACTCGACGCAGCGAAACGTGCACCGGCAGCGTCCCGCGTGTGGTCAAACTATCTGACCAACTCCGGTCGGTCGATGCCGTCAACAGGTTTGCCGAGTGTGATATTTAGCGGAGCGGTCTACGTTCAGCCGATGCCGAGCAATGCGAAACTGCTCTTCACACATGAGTCGACTCCGATGCGAGACATCGTCAAGGTGATGATGTGCTACTCGAACAACTTTGTTGCGGAGCGTCTCGGTGACATCGTCGGTGGTCCGTATGGCGTGGCTCGGATCGTACAGCAGAACGTCGGTGTCCAGCCGTCTGACTTTTCGATCGCGACTTCGAGTGGTCTTGGTATCAATCGCGTGACGCCGTCTGCGATGATGAAACTGTTGCGAGTGTTTCGTAGCGACCTTTCTCGATACCGCCTGACGTTTGCCGACATCATGCCGGTCGCGGGCCTCGATCGCGGAACTCTTGAGCACAGGTTCGATACCGATTTTTCGTCGGGTAGCGTCATCGGCAAGACCGGAACGCTTGGCAATACCGACGGCGGTGCGAGTGCACTCGCGGGCGAGATCAACACGCGAAACGGCAAGTTGCTGTTCGTCATTTTCAATCAGCGTGGCAGCGTGTCGCGGTTCAGGGCGTTTCAAAACAACTACGTCTCCACCATCCAGGGACAGTTTGGCGGTGCGGCGCCGATCGCGTATACGCCAACGTCGCTCGATTCACGGATGGCGAAGACGAGGTTCTCGTACCCGGGCCGTGCCTCGGCAAACGAATAAAGGAATTGAATTTATAACCTGAAGGGCCGTCCGATTGGGCGGCCTTTTCTGTTCTACATTGGAGGCTCCCGGTGACCCGACTTCTTTAATAAACCCGAGAGTTGTTATTATTTGCCTAATGCATTTCTCATTCGACGACAGACTCACAGAGATCTCCTACAAGGTTGAGGACGGCGAGCGTCTTTCATTCGAGGATGGCCTCGCACTTTACAACTCGACCGATCTCAACGCGATCGGCAAACTCGCCGACAGCGTCCGACGCAAGAAGCACGGACTCACGACCTACTACAACGTAAACCGGCATTTCAATCACACGAACATCTGCGTCGCCGATTGCAAGTTCTGTGGGTTCTACAAACGTGCACGACAGGAAGGTGCATATACGCACTCCGTAAATGAGGGCGTCGAGATCGCGCGTGCGGCGGTTGCGGAAGGTGCGACTGAATTGCATATCGTCGGCGGATTGAATAGCAAACTTCCCTTCGAGTACTACACCGATCTGTTCTCGTCGCTGAAGCGAGAGTTTCCCAAACTTCATCTCAAGGCGCTGACGATGGTCGAACTGGATTTCTTTGCGCGGTTCTACAAGATGTCGGACGAAGACGTGATCGCAAAACTTCACGCCGCCGGAATGGATTCATGCCCGGGCGGCGGTGCAGAGATCTTCGCCGAGCCGACGCGTTCGCGCATCTGCGATCACAAGTGCGACGGCGATCGCTGGCTCGAGCTTGCGGGCAAAGTTCATAAGGCTGGTTTGAAGACGAACGCGACGATGCTCTACGGTCACATCGAGTCGATCGAGGATCGCATCGATCACTTTGTTCGTTTGCGCGAACAACAGGACAAGACCGGCGGCTTCCAGTGCTTCATCCCGCTCGCGTTCTATCCTCCCGGAACCGCTCTCTCTTCTCTTCCCGGTCCCGACGCGATTGACAATCTCAAGACGATGGCCGTCTCGCGCTTGATGCTCGATAACTTCGATCACATCAAAGCCTACTGGGTCATGCTGGGCAAACGTCTCGCGCAGGTTGCATTGCACTACGGGGCTAACGACATCGACGGCACGATCACCGAAGGCGGTGA
>DATEOJ010000386.1:0-3117 GCA_035274235.1 Pyrinomonadaceae bacterium | reverse complement strand
GGATACGCCGTCTCGAACTGATCGGCAAGCCACGTTCGCAATCCGAGTCGACGCACGCGCAGATCGAGAGCCTTCGACGGACCAAACGAAGCCTGCTCGAGAAAACGTATGCGATCGCCCGAGTCGAAATAGCCGACGGCGTTTGTCTCCTCTACATCGCCGAACCGGGCGATCAGTTTCGACACGTCCTCGATGCCGCCTGTTCCACCGAGCCCGAGTCGCAGCCAGTTGCTTGCGAGGCCACGCCACGCAACGCTGACGAGAACGTCGCCTCGCGTCGGCGGCGTCATCGTGAAGCCAAGCTCGTCTCGCAGTTCGACACGCAACGCGTAGACACCTTTCTGTTTCAAGGCCGGCTCCAGACCCACGACCGGAAATCTATAGAGTCGGCCACTCGCGTCGACAACATAGACGCGGAACGCCGACGCTCCCTCCGACTTCAGCAACTCGACGTTAGTGACATACAGAACGATCCGCGAATTTGGTTCGAAGGTCTGCGGCTCTGTCTTGGTTGGCGGCGCTAACTTCGCGATCGGTTCGGTTGTCCGCACACGCGAAGCATCGGATCCGCTGAGAAGGACGGGGACCGGCGAATTCGGGTCGGGCTCCGCTTGCGCGAATGCGGCGACCACCGCCAGGGCCGTGAGGAACAGCGAGACTACGAAACGGCGGAGTGGGCTTTTGATTTCCATCAGAAAAGTATTGGACTAAACGGGATCACCGGCATGGCCAGCGGTGTGTCCGTGGGCAAACCATAAACATAAACAGTTACGACGGAGTTACTGCTGTTCCGTATCCACCAGGCCCCGTTGCTCGGCCGCCAGATAGCTATGTCGGTCGTGCCATCGCCATCGTAGTCGCCGGGTACGGGTTTGTCGGTGGCCAGTCCCCAGTCGACGTTCGCGAGAACTCCCGTTCCGCTGAATTTGATCCTCCAGATGAGCCGACCGTTTACGGGCTTCACGCCTGCGAAGTCGGTTTTGCCGTCGCCGTCGTAATCGCCGGGTGCCGCCATGTCTACATCGAGCGCCTGCACCATGTCCGGAGTGGTGTAACCTCCCGAGTAAGGCGGAAGCCAAACCTTAAATGTACGGTTGTCGAAAACGGCGATCTCACTCCGGCCGTCATTGTTGTAGTCGCCGGGAGCGGGTGTCGGGATCGTGTTGCAAGCATTACCGACGGTTTTTCTCAAAACGTTACCCTGCAGATCCGCGACAAAATAGACGCTTATAAAACAATTCACACCGGGTGTCTGACTTATATCGATCTGGTAGAGCTGACCGATCTCGGCCTTCGCATCGCCGAGATAGTTGCGATTGAATTTGTTGTAGCCAGGTTCGTATGAGAGCAGCACCTGATGACCACCCGTACTCTTGCTAACCCACCACGAGTTCGTATCGCCGGTATCAAAATCCCACCAGCGATAGATCCCGACATCGGTGATGCCGTCCCCGTCAAAGTCGCCCGGAGCGGGAACATCGAGCGTCTGGCCCCACGCCCGTTGAAACACCGAATGGTTCGTGGTGTTCATGAAGAACCAATAAGATTGTTGCGGCGGTGAAGCTGTTCGGGAGCCCTCGCGGTAAAGCGCCAGGTCGGTGCGGCCATCGCCATTGAAGTCGAGGCTGAAACTTCTGTCAGTAGCGAAGGACGGAAGAAAAGAGAATAGAAAAATACTGACAACAAGACCTTTTCTTAAGAATTGCACAGTAAAACCCCTAATCGGATGTCTAAGATTTGATTCCGGCTTTTGGCGTATAAAGATACCAACATTTCGGCCAATCGTCTAACAAAAATTTAGTTGTGTTGCTTGTTAACTTTTGTTTGGCCGTTTGACAGGGCCGTCTTAAATTTTTTAGTCTCTCATTTCGAACGAAGTCCCGCCGGAAGACATTCGAAGAGAAAATCGAAGTTTGGTTTTTGATCTGTCTGTGAAGTATCGGCGCGGTCCCGTTAGAAACACCAAAAGCAGTTTCCTCGGTTTAGCTTCAACGCACTTCCAAATCAGTCAACACAACTAAACGCGACTTACACCGCAAAGGAAGAATTATGTCCAAACGGAACAAAGACGTGCGCGTTAGTACTGCGCGAAATGAAGAAGTCAACGACAGACCGAACGGCGCAGCACGTCGCTGGAGCAAATGGCTGATAGCTGCGTTCGCGCTTTTGTCGCTGCTGACGATTGGAGTGTTTGCAAGTAATGGATGGTTCCCATCAACCGATTCATTGACCGGAAGGAGAACCGGATGGTTCGGGCAGCCGCTTGCGAAGAACTCTGCAAGCAGTTGGAACCCTCTCGCCGCTCCACTCCCGACACCGGCTCCTCAGCTTTCGAAAGAACTGATCTACGCCGGAGGGCGGCTAGTTGCGGTTGAGGACGTAAACGCGAACGCGGCACCGCCTGCGGATCTCGCGATCTGGCGACCGTCAACCGGCGGCTGGTGGGTGCTCAGCGGCACCGGGTCGGTGAATCAGAACTGGGGAGCGAGCGGAGATGTTCCCGTCGAAGGTGACTATTCATGAAAAGGTCAACCAGAGATAAGCATATTATTTCGAAACTTTGAGCAAACCTCGGGTGATGGGGATCTGATCTTTGTCCCCATATCGAAGGATTTTTTGCTCTGGTTCTTTGAACCGGTTAGTTGTCAGTCGGACGTCTCCTCTTTTGTTTGCGAATGATGTCGGAAGTCGCATGAGCTAGGATTCGTTCCCAGTCGGTCTCCTCTGGCCGTGTCGGATCGAAGACGAGATCCGAGGCGGCAATCAGAGGAGCCGATGGATCGGCGAGGCGTTTACTTCTTTGCTCGACGATGGCTTCATAGAGCCGTTCGGCACTAGTTGCGGCCTGCTTCGCGATCATCGATTTAAGCTTGCGTCCCTGGATGCCGATGCCTGTTCCGTACAAAGCAGTGCGTCCGCATATCTTTCGAGCGGCCGAAGCAAGTCGAACGCCGGTCTTCTGCCGTGCGAGATACCGCCACCGGGCACGCTTCTCCTGCGTCAGGCGCGGGATGCGATAGACGTAGTCCTCTTCATTTATCAGGAGGTGATGCACGAGCTCGATGAGCTTTCGTGCGACGGCGACGACGGCGACGTTGTGGTTGCGTTTGCGCTCGA
>DATEOJ010000385.1:0-3680 GCA_035274235.1 Pyrinomonadaceae bacterium | reverse complement strand
TTCTCGAACTCCTCGACACCACTCATCTTCTCGATGATCTGGGTCTCGTACACCGCGATCTGTTTCTGCAGAGCGTCGGTCTCACGCATCGCCGTTTCGTACTCTTTCTGGTTCTGTGCGTGTTTTAAGTTTCGGTCGGCTCGTTCGAGGTAGGTCTTGTTCTCTGAGATCTGGCGGTCGAGGTCTGCTCGTTCGGCTTGAAGCCGGTCTCGGTTGCCCTGAAGGTCCCGAATGGAAAAGGCGTGCTGCTCAAACTCCTGTTCGATGCTCGCACGCCTTTCATCAGCGGTTTCGATAGATTTTTTTAATCGACGAATGTTGCTATCTGTTTTCTGTAGGTCAATTAACTTCTCAAGCTCAGCTTTCACTTCTAAAAATATCTCCCCAAAAACCAATAAGTTTGGATTGATTCTAACTTAGAGAAGACACAAACAAAAGGCGACCGTCAGTTAACTATCAATATTTCGAGATGTTCGGCCACTTGTTCGAGGTCGAAAGCGTCCCCGATTGTCGAACGCCAGGTCGCAGAGGCATCGCCTTTCACCAATTCGAGCTCAACCCCCGATTTCGGCAGCCCGAAATGGGTCAGCCGGGCGGCGGCGAGAGCTCCGCCACGCATAAAACCGTGCGATGGGGCTCGTGTCCAACCCGCTTCAACCGTTAAGTTTCGCACTCCAAAGCGTACCCGAACGAGGCTTCCGGCCATCCGTCCGCCGCGAAAATCGAATTCGTGGGGTTCCTCCCGCTCGACCAAAACCGCCGGCTGCCGTCTGTTTGCCTCCATGGCAAACTCGATGAACGAATCGAACAACCAATTCACTGCGGCCTGACGGATCGCGTCGTTTGAGCTACGGAGGGTCAGATAGTCGGCAATATCATGCTGCCCGGTGCTCCGAGCCTGCTCGATCTTTAACGCGAGCAGCTCGTGCCAACCTTGGTCCGGATCGTTCATGATGCGAGGATAGCGACCGAAAATTGCAATTGCAATTTCGTGATATCATTTCGCAATACCGAGTTATGGCAGCTTTCAGGGTTATGAAGTACGCCGTTTTATTTTTATTCCTCACATTCTCACAGGTCGTTCTCGCACAAGCTCCAAAACCAAAGCCGAACACAGTGAAGAAGTCGTCGACGACGAAGGCTCAGGTCGATCCGACTCCGACGCCCGTACCCTTGAGCGAGAAAGAACAGTTCGACAAGGCGTCGGGTCACGAGCTCGCTGCCGATCGCGTTGCGGCTCTCGATAAGTTCATGGTCGATTTTCCCGAATCGGAGAATCGCCCGGCCGCGGCCGAACTGTTGGCCAGCTCGCGCATCCTGATCGCGGAGGAGAAGTTGATCTCGGGCGATGGTGCGGAAGCCGTCGCGATCTACAAAAAAGTAATCAACGATTACCCAGCCCCGTTCCCGGCTGACTTTTACACCGACTCCATTTCGAAGATCCCGCAGACACTCTATTTCCGCGGTCAGCGGACTACGGCGGTTGACGTGGCTAACCTGATCGAGAGCAAGGTTGAGTCCGATGTCGGTCAGTTACTCGAGATCGCGAACTTTTATCTGAGGATCGAGAACGGCGCAGAGGCGATGCGCGTCGCGGCAAAGGCATCGGCAAAGGACCCGTCGTCGGGCGCGGTCTATCGAACGATCGCTCTTGCACACCGCATCAACTTTGACGTCGACCTTTCGGCCGACGCATACGCGAAGTCACTCGAGCTCGATCCCGAATCGATGGTTGCCAAACGCGGTCTCGCAGAAATGAAACGCGCGCAGGGTAAACCGGATGAGGCCGTCACTCTCTATCGTGATCTGGTAGCCAGGAACGCGACCGACATGCCGTCGCGAAACGGTTTGATACTCGCGCTGTTCGAATCCAACAAACGCACGGAAGCCGAAGGCGAACTCACGAAGGCACTCGAGCAGGCGCCGAATAACTTCGCGCTGCTTGCGGGTGCGGCGTACTGGTACGCGTCACGCGGCGCGGGTGATAAGGCAGTAGACCTTTCACAAAAGGCTCTTGCTATCGAACCTCGATACATCTGGTCGCATATCGCGCTCGCTCGCGGTTTGGTGAAGCAGGGCAAACCCGCCGCGGCCGAGCAGGTATTGATGAAGGCCCGCTCGCTCGCCAGTTTCCCCACTCTCGAGTATGAGCTTGCGTCGGTTCGAATGGCGGCGGGCTTTTTCCGAGAAGCGGTCGATGACCTCGCAAAACATTTTACGCTGACGGAAGAGGGTGTGAAGACGCGGCTCGGCGGTCGGATCATGCGAACTGAGAAAAGTCTCGCCGATCTCGCGGCGGCCGAACGCCGGTCCAGCATCTTCGCTCATGACGGTGCTGACACTGCTGACGACGCCGAGCGGCTTCGTGGTCTTTTGCTTCTCGATGAAGAGCTGCAAGAAAACGAACCGAGCGAAGACCGAATCGCCGCCGCTGCCGATGTCTTCGCAGGCGGGACCGACAAGATGCGTTTTCATCGACAGGTTTTTGCCGCGTCGGAGATCTTGAAACGACGCGTCGCGTACGCAAAGGTACTTGATCTAACGAAAGCCGTAACCGGAAACGCGGACGCGGCTTTGGAAGTCGCTGATCCGGGCGCCGCCGTAATGGCCGATGAGTTGTACGAACACCGGCAGGCAGCCTTTCGCAAGAATGATTTTCTTCTCGTACCCGAGGTGCCGCGTCCGACACTTTCGGCGATCATGCGTGAACGTATTGAAGAGATCGCGGGATGGGCTTTGTATCAACAGGGCAACTATTCCGAAGCGACCGTCAGGCTTCGCCGTGCCGTGAATGTCGCGCCTCCGAAGAGTGCGTGGTCAAGGTCAAGCAAATGGAGACTGGGTGCATCGCTCGCGGCCGAAGGCAAAGACGCCGAGGCATTGGACGCGTATATCGCGAGCTACAAAGAAGACAAGCCTGATTACGCGAAGTTCGTGATCGTCGAAAATTTGTACAAGAAGGTAAACGGGTCGGTCGATGGTCTCGAAGAAAAGATCGGCCAAAACAGAGTGGTCGCATCCGCAAGCGAGCCGCAGCCTTCCGCGACACCGGAACCACCGATCGAAACGCCGGCTACCGATACGACCGTTGCTCCGGCGACGGATAGTTCGTCGAACGGTTCCGCATCGGATCCGCTTAAGCCGTCGAAATTTTCGGTCGATCGCAGCCGCGATCTGTTCAAGGCAATTCCGAAGGGTGTTCCGGTCGAGACAAAAACTGCGACCGACAATACGAAGACAGTGCGAAGCGCGGGGAACGGTGCGATTCCGGAGTCCACCCCAACAGTTGAGATCAAGAAGGACGAGCCGGCCACAGCAGAAGTGAAAAAGGAAGACGCGGTCCCGACCGACGTTAAGGCACAAGAAACCCCGACCGAGCTGAAGAAGGACGAACCCGCGTCCACCGAAGTTAAGAAAGCCGAGCCGCCGCCGTCCGAAGTAAAGCAAGATGAACCTGTATCCGCCGAAGTTAAGAAGGATGAACCGACGGCTAGCGAAGTTAAGAAGGATGAACCGACGCCTAGCGAAGTAAGGAAGGACGAGCCCGCATCCACGGAAGTTAAGAAGGATGAACCGACGCTTAGCGAAGTTAAGAAGGATGAACCGACGCCTAGCGAAGTTAAGAAGGATGAACCGACGCCTAGCGAAGTTAAGAAGGAGGAACCGACGCCTAGCGAAGT
>DATEOJ010000384.1:0-2092 GCA_035274235.1 Pyrinomonadaceae bacterium | reverse complement strand
TCGTCCCGCTTAGTGTTCAGCACGGCACCGTTGCTTTTTCCGCCGCACTTGCGCTCGGCACTTCAATGTTGCCGGGCGATTATGTGTTGCAGGTCGTGATCACTGATAACGGCGCGAAGGGGAAGACCGTGCAGCAGTTCGTTACATTCGAGATCACCGAATAGCCGATCACGCGCGGGTAATTCGAGCCGATTAACCTTGTTCAGAACATGGCCGTGGGCGATTACATCTTGCAGGTGGTTATAATTGACAGCGTCGCTAACGAAAAGCCACGGACTGCCACGCAATTCGTCCGGTTTGAAGTAATTGAATAACTTTCTTTCCAATCTCATCTTGTTGTCACCACCCAGAACAGTCGGGCTCGCCGGCCTGATACTTTTCTTTTTTAGCGCTGTCTCGTCACAAACCCAGTCGCCGACTCCGCCGCCCGTCGATGGAACCGATGTCGTAAAGATCAGTACGACGCTCATTCAGGTCGACGTTACGGTCAAGGACAAAAACGGGAAGGTCGTCACGGACCTTCGACCCGACGAGATCGAGGTCTATGCGAACGGTGAAAAGCAAAAGATCTCTAACTTTTCATTCATCTCAAATAGTCCACCAGGTCAGGCCCCGGCGGCCGACATGCCGATCCTTCCGCCAACCGCCATCAAGCCCGAGAAGGTTCGTCGAACGATCGCACTCGTCGTTGACGATCTGACTCTATCTTTCGAAAGCACTGCCCAAGTGCGACGCGCACTTACAAAGTTTGTTGACGAGCAGATGCAGGACGGGGATCTGGTCGCGATCGTCCGGACCGGCGCCGGCATCGGAGCTCTTCAGTCGTTCACGAATGACAAGCGACAACTTTATGCGGCGATCGAGCGTGTGCGTTGGAACGCCGTCGGTGCCGGAGGGATCGGCGCATTTGCTCCTATCGAAGAGATCACGCCCGTCGAGGACGACGCTCCACCACGACCTGATATGAGGACGGCCGAGGCATTTCACCGTGAGGTGGAGGAGTATCGCGAGAGCTTTTTCTCGACGGGGACCCTTGGGGCAGTGAACTATGTCGTCCGCGGAATGGGCGACTTGCCCGGGAGAAAATCCATTTTGCTCTTATCCGACGGTTTTAGGCTGTTCGTCCAGGAGCACGGGATCCGAACTTCGTCGATACTGAAGCAGCGGCTCTTCAATCTCATCGATCTCGCGAACCGTGCATCGGTCGTGATCTACACCATGGACGCTCGAGGTCTAAAGTACACGGGTTTCACATCGCAGGACGATGCCACAGGACGCACCCCTCGACAGATCGCGCAGGTCGGTGCCGATCGCGGATTTGAGATGTTCGATACACAGGAGGGGCTGGATTATCTGGCGAAGGAAACCGGCGGACTATCGATCAAGAACAATAACGATCTTAGCGGCGGGATCCGAAAGATACTCGACGACCAGAGTTACTACCTTGTCGCGTATCAGCCGAGCGGGGAACTATTCGACCCGAGCGCTAGTCGATTCAACAAACTCGAGATCAAGGTCACGCGGCCAAATACGGAATTGCGCTATCGAAGCGGTTTCTTTGGAGTCGTCGACCACAAGCTGCTAAACCTGTCGCCGGTACAGACCACGGAGGCGCGGATGAATTATTCGCTTGCCTCGCCGTTCGCCGTAAACGATATCCCGCTGCGGCTCAACGCTCTGTTCTATAAACCGCCGAGTTCAACGGCAACGTTTGTAAGATCGTTGGTGCACGTTTCCGGTAAGGATCTGACATTCACTGACCAACCCGGCGGCGGGAAGAAGGCCACGTTTGATGTGCTTGCGGTCGCCTTCGGCGACAACGGCACGATCATCGATCAGCTTTCGAAGTCGTATTCCGTCACGGTATCCAAGGACAACTACGATCGGGCAATGGATCAGGGACTTGTGTACGAGGTCACGATCCCGATGAAGAAAGCCGGAGCTTATCAGCTTCGTGTCGCGCTTCGCGATCACGGGACGGACAAGATCGGTTCGGCCAATCAGTTTATTGAGGTCCCCGATCTCAAAAAGAATCGACTTGTTCTTTCGGGCGTGATGCTGGAAAACCTTCCGTTGGATGAGTGGAAAAGAC
>DATEOJ010000383.1:0-3098 GCA_035274235.1 Pyrinomonadaceae bacterium | reverse complement strand
TGTCGGCAAATATCGACTACACCATCAATGTAAAAGAGAATTCAGGTCTCAACGCGATCTCGCCTGCCGGCTCGCAATTCCTTCCTCTTTCTTATTGGTACCCAACTCCAAACAGCTGGTACTTCGCCCGCGGTGCAGATTACGCACCGTATCGCCTTGAAGTAACCGGATCCGGGATGACTGTGGTTTCTTCGGGAACCGAGGCTGCCGGAGCATTCGAGCAAAAGTCCCTTGGTCAACCCTACTTTGTCGCGGGAAGTTGGGAAACCGTGAACGCTAATGGTGTGTCAGTTCTCCTTCCGAAGGGATCAGGGTCCGGTGAGCAAAAGGTCGCGAGTGAGTTGGCGGGATTTGCATCGGAGGCAAGGACGTTCATAGCGGGTCTTCTCGGTCCCGCACCGGATACGCCGCTTCGGATCGTGGCGGTTCGTCGTGCGGGCGGTTTTGCAAGTGGTGGAACGATCCTCATCGATGACAGTGTATTCCGACGCGGACGCCTTGATTCGCAGACTGCGATGACCATCGCGGACTCCGTTGCGAAGATGTGGATCGGCGGCTCGGTCGCACTGACCGGCGATGGTGCCGGCGTAATTCGAGAGGGGCTGACGAAGTTTATCGCGACACAGTTTCTAGAGAACAAGTTTGGCAAGGACATCGCTGATCTGGAACGACAGCGGCAGCGAGTAGCCTACGCGTCTGTATCGCGTCGCGACGCTCCATTGACGATCGTTTCGCCGCTCGATGATTACTATTATCCGGAAGTCGCAAACAAAGGTGCGATGATCTGGCGGATCCTCGCGAGAAAGGGCGGGAACGATGCGTTCTATAAGTCCATTAAGTCGACGATACAGGATGGCAGTGTCTCGCTCGCTGAGATGCGGACGGAGTTCGCGGCCGATAAGGAATTATTAGATAACTTGCTTGATCAGGTGACCGAAGTGAATCTGCTCGCGGGACTTCCACAGACGGCGGGAGCAGAAACGAAGGTTGCGGTGCGTAATACCGGTCCGGTCGATGTGACGGTGAATGTCGCGGCCTGGTCGGCTAACGGTGAAAAGATGTCGGCACCGACTACTATCCGAGCGAAGAGCTTCGGTGAGATCATTTTCAAAACGGCGAACAAGTTGAACCGGATCGAGATCGATCCGGAGAAGTATTACCCTCAGATCGATTATTCAGATGACGTTGCTCCGCGCGAGACGACCGATAGCGATCTTCTCCTCGCGGTGAAGCGTAGTTTCGATAAACAGCAATATGTCGAAGCGGAAAAAACCGCGAGGACCGTTCTACGCGACATGCCGCATTTTGACGACGTTCGTGTTTTGTTAGCACGCTCGCTGCTCGCGCAAAACAGGAACCCTGAAGCGGAGAAAGAATTTCGCGCGGTGCTCGACGAGAAACTTCCGTCCTCGCGAAGCCTTGCATGGTCGTATGTCGGTCTCGCAGAAATCGCGCAGAAAAGCGGTCAGGCTTCACAAGCTGTGAAGTATGCGGTGGATGCAATTAGGGCCGATGCTGAATATGGCGCGAGTCTGGCAGCTCGCGGAATACGTACGCGTGCGAATGCCCCGGTGAGCGCGGACGACAGTGTCAAAGGATATTTCGCTTCATTCGATAAAGCCGCAGTCTCGAATCGTAAGGCGGATCTCGAAGCGTTAGGCATGGCCGGCGAGGCGTCCAAGTTTGTCGGTGGCATTCCTGGTCAGGCGGTGGAGTGGAAGACTGACGTCTTATACGTCGATGCCATCGATGCGAATAATGCGTGGGTCGAAACACGGCTTACGATAAGGCTATTGAACAAAGAGCCCGAGACCGGAACGGCGGTGTTTCGTATATCGAAAGTCGGGGCGAATTGGAAACTTAGTTCGGTGGACATTTTCGAGGTGCGATAGTTGGACATTCGATTGCTCTTGATGGATTGTGACGGCGTCCTTACGGATGGCCGTCTTTATTTTTCTGCACGCGGCGAAGAGTTGAAAGTATTCGACGTCCGCGACGGGCAGGGAATTGTTCGCTGGCACAATGCGGGATTCAAGTCAGGAATTATCTCCGGACGAGGTGCCGGTGAGATCATCGCGAGGCGTGCAGGTGAGCTCGGTATCGAGTTCGTGCGGGTCTCAACGTCGGACAAAGTCGCAGCGTTTGAAGAGATCATTTCTTCGCTTGGGATCGACGCGGCGAACGTCGCGTTTGTCGGCGACGACGTCGGAGATATTGACGTGATGAAACGCGTCGGGTTCGCTGTCGCGGTTGGCGATGCAGTCAAAGAAACGAAGGCGGTCGCAGCGTACGTAACGAACGCGAATGGTGGTCGCGGAGCCGTAAGAGAAGTGATCGATCTGCTTCTCGATGGTGACGAGAAATAGTATTGCCCGCGCCGCTTGAAACATGACAGAATGTTCGCGTTCAAATCGAGCGGGCGTAACTCAATGGTAGAGTGTCAGCTTC
Organism: Pyrinomonadaceae bacterium; assembly: GCA_035274235.1. Taxonomy (GTDB): domain Bacteria; phylum Acidobacteriota; class Blastocatellia; order Pyrinomonadales; family Pyrinomonadaceae; genus OLB17. Next base: position 650 of record DATEOJ010000383.1, on the reverse strand, counting down.
CCAAGCTGAAAGTTGCGAGTTCGATCCTCGTCGCCCGCTCCATGATCTTTCAAAGAACCCGACGCTTATTCGCATACGTATCCGCCGACGAACACACCCGCATCTGAATCAGCAAAAAAGAATTCGATCGCAGAAGCAACCGTATCGCACTTCGCGACGTCTTATTCTGCTTGCTCGTGACGATACTATGCGAGCGTGGTTTTGAGAGGTTGTTAAGAAATCTTTCATGAAGTTTGAGAAAACAATGTAGTCGGCTTGACACAACTGGGGTCGATGTAGAGAATACATATTTGCTTCTTCGCAAATTGAAACAACTCGGAAGAAAAAAGTTTCTCAAATTTACGAAGTGTGCTTGACAACGAAATTCGCTTCTGTATAATCAGGAGTTTCGCCCACGGGAAGTGAGCGAATCGAAATTGATATTTGAAAACTAGATATGTGAGAGTCCATGTGTTAATTCAAAAAGAATTACTACTGACTTCGGTTAGTAGTAGCGACAAGCAACAACTTGTCGTACGAACAATGAACTAGGAAATCAACGAGAGTTTGATCCTGGCTCAGAATCAACGCTGGCGGCGTGCCTCAGACATGCAAGTCGAACGATTAAAGCTCCCTTCGGGGAGTGCATAAAGTGGCGCACGGGTGAGTAA
>DATEOJ010000382.1:0-5814 GCA_035274235.1 Pyrinomonadaceae bacterium | reverse complement strand
ACCCTAGGCTTTAATGTTCGTCGCCTTTGGCGACAAGAGATTGTCGGATTTAATTTTCAATCATCGTGGCTATTTGCCTTGCCGCGGTGCGCCCTCTTCGACAATGGCGAAGGAAGTACATCTAGGCAGTCTAGACAAAGGCGTCATGTTCGGGACAATTACGTTCGTTTTCGTCCGCCTCGATTGTAATCGCCCGGAGGTGAATCCGACGCAGAGGCTAATTGCCATTTTCCCATAGAAGCTCTTGGTCGAAAGTTTTCAGGTAGTCAATAAGAGCAGAGCTTTCCTCTTCTCGGCATGCATCGATAGCGACCAACTTACTCTTTTCCCACCTTGGTTCCACGATGCACCCGATGTCACGAATGTCATCAAGTATCTCGTTCCAACGATCGAGTACTTGAAAAAACAATCGAAAGGTTTTGTGCCCGCCACCGCTTACAAGATTGTGGACGACGAAGTTCCGCGACTCAAAAGGTTTGGTTTCGACGATGTCACCTAGTGCCAAGTCATAAGTGAAAAAAGGTACACAACAAAGCTCGAAGGTATTGTCCGAAATTTTTCGACCCCAAAGTTGCTCCCAGTCAAAGGACCTATCGATTCCAAGTTCCTCGCCGAGCCGACTCGCGATTATGAAGTCCGCTTTTTCCCGCCATGCCGGAAAATCATGAGTAACTATTCGGGATTCCACTGTATTACCTTAGTGCCGTGCTCCGAAGTTGTCAGGCGCCAACCGTCGTTTTTTCCATCAGATGGACAGTCCAACGCTGCCTTCCAGAACCTGTGTCGCGAGGCTCGGGCGCTCGCCGGGGCGCCAGAGTTTGGCGACAAACACGACGCGGTACCGTAGCGGACCGCCATCCGGATTCGCACTGCGCGTGATCGGGCGCGGGATGCAGACGAACTCGGTTCGCATCTCATCGGCGGAGAGCCGTACTTTCGCGTAACCGTGACCGCCCAGGTCGACGAACTCGAGGTGCGGCGCAAGCTGCGGGTTCGAGAGAGCGCGTGCGCGTTTGAGGTCGAAGCTCTTCGCGTATTCGAGGCAGGAGCGGACACCATGTCGGAGCAGCATGTTGTAGGTCCATTCCGGCTTGCCGCCATCCGGCCGGTCGGCGAGGAACAATGCGCGCAAGGGATGATCTTTGCGCAAGCCGTGCTCGAGGGCTTCCATCGCGCCCGGGCTTATCAACGACCCGCCGACGAAGCTCAACCCCACGGGCTCGAACTTTCGTGGCGGAAGATGCGCCGCGGCGTATCCGGCCCAGAAGGCATGGCGATCGCCGGACACGATCGCGAAACCGGTGATCTTCGCATCGCGCACGAGGTCGTAGATCTCCTTTCGCTCCGCGTACGCCGCGCCGAAATCGTCAGTCCTGCCTATCCCGTAAGTGTCAGCCGGCCACGGATTCTTGGTCATTCCGGCCGGAAGGTTTTGCATATCCACGCGATTGTCGAGGGCTCCGAGCGAATTTCCCCAAATCTTCCACGTCGCCTTCGACTTACGCAGCGAATCCTTGAACCACGCCTTCTGCTCGACGCCGAGGATCGTTCGCGGCTGCTTCTCTTTGCTCGGGTTGGGAATTTTCACATCGCGGAATTGAAGTTCGGCGGGCGGCTTCCCACCATCGTAAGATCGGCCCGCGTCGAGCGCGATCATCGCCTCCTCCGAAAAGTAGCCGCGGAAGGCCGGGTCGTAGATCTTTCCAACCTCCTCGGCGTCGGACGGATCCGCGCCGGCGAAGCTGCGCTGGTCGGTGACGAAGAGGTCGAGGTGCTTGCCGTAGCGGAATGAGCGGTAAGCGATCAGGCTGCGGATCGCTGCGAGGTTGTTCGGCTCCTGCCCGAGACCGTTCTCATCCCATTTTTCGATCTTGACGTTCTCGACCGCGACCTTCCCGAATGAAGTAAGCGAACCGCTCGGGGGTGTGACGCGAGCCGGGATGTATTCGAACCATGCCTGATTGGCGGCGACCTTGACGGCCTGACCGGGCTGCGGCGGGCCGCCCTGTTGGAGGATGCTCTGCCGGCCCTGCCATGAGAATTCGTGATTGTCCCACATGCAGACAAACGGCCACCGAGCTCGGGCGTCCTGGAGGTCGGGGTCGGCGAGATAGCCCTTCCACACGGCGCGATATCCGTCGACGGTTTTCGGCCAGTAGAGATTACCCGTCTTTCCCGCGTCGGGGATGCGGCACACCTCGTAGATCGTCCGGTCATATCGGGTCGCACCTTCTTCCGGATATTGAACGACCTCGTAGATGAAGTCGCCAAGGTGGAGCACAAATCCAAGCTGATCCGCGGGCTGTGCACGTTCGTCTTCGAAGATCATCCGGCGATACCCGTTGAGCTTTCCTTCATTGACGCTCTGGCAACTGACGAAGGTGAAGTTCACCGGGCCCGCATCGTTCGGCAATGGCGCGGTGATCGTCCGGCCGATCCGGCTGCCGAACCCATGCTCGTCGGTGAACCGATACCAATAAACTTTGCGCGGCTTAAGACCCGCTACCAGCACTCTGCAAGTCCAGTCGGCCTCGGCAGAAATGACCACGTCCTTCTTACCGACGACGCGGCGAAAGCCCGGGTCCTCCGCTATCTCGACTTGCAGTTTCGCGGCCGCCTTGTCCATTGGTGGACGACGCGTCCACAAAATTACGCTATGAGGGTCGGGATCGCCCGAGGCCACGCCTTGCGGGAATAGATCACGCCGCTCCTGCCAGGTAACGCCGGATGCCTGCCCCCGCGACGTGGTCCAAAGAAGCGCCGCTCCACAGTAAGCTGCCTGTCGTAAAAACTCCCGGCGATCGATCCTGCCCATCCACAAACTCCTCCGAAATTAGATACTGGTTTGAAAGGGCTAATACGCAATCAGCGAAGGTTAGTTTATTTTCTGGCAGACTGTTGTGATAAGTTCGGCGGAGCGTTTCTGGATTCGTAACCCCAGCGTCGGGAGCTCGATCGTCCCGCATAAAGATTAAATACGAAACGGCAGATTACTATCTGCCGTTTTTCTTTCGCGTGCGCGAAGTAGATGGGTGGTGGATGGACTCTACGTTAACACCAGTGATCAGCTACGGTCCCGAATATTGAAGATCCCTGTTCCTACGCTCAGGGTTCCAAGCCCGGCTCGTAGGTCGTGATAAATTCCAAAAATTTAGACACCTCGATCATGTCCTTACCCATGAACCTTATGCTGTGCGCATCGGTGCGTTCGACGATCGATAAGTAGCTCAGCAGTTCGGACGGGCGGTAGCTCTTGAATCGCACATCCAACTTCACGGGTGTCTTTGGTTTGTAAGGCTTGAAATCCTTGATACGCCCGATCGCGGCTTTCACTTTCTCGCGAATGAGCGCGTAAGAGGCCTCAGGCATCATCGTCTTCGCAGAGTGGAAACCGTAGTTCCATTTCACGACCGCGCCTTCCATGTCGCCGACGACCGACGAAACTTCTTTTACCGCCGCATCGTCGCCGGAAACCATGATGACGGGGACGTTGAAATGCCCCGCGATGGCCGCATTGAAACTTCCTTCCGACATCGAAATATCGTTCAGTCGAACATCAGCCAGCCTCGCGCTTGAGAATGTATGCGCTCGCACTCCACTTGGATTGGTCGTGCTTGAGTGATACCCGAGAAAGATCGCACCGTCGAAGGTCTCGTCGATTCCCTGCATCATCGTTAGCGGCCGCGGAAAGCCCCGGACAAGCAAAATATTTTTCGGCAATTTTTCGATCAGCAAGTTTTCCGCATTACCATGCGAATCGCTCACCGTTATCTCGGTCGCACCGGCCGCGAACGCCGCCTCGATAGCCGCGTTTACTTCCTGGGTCATGAACTCGCGGAAGCGTTGATATTCGAATGCGGCCGGGCCCAACTGATCGCCCGAGACGACACCGACGACTCCTTCCATGTCCGCCGAGATGTATATCTTCATCTTTTTCACCTGAGCCTCTGCCGAGCCAAACATCAAGAGGATCAACCAAAGATAACCGATTTTCATTTTCATAATCTCATTCCGGTAACGCCTTTTTCAGGATCCTTGCCCCAGAGCTCACAGAGGGAAACTTCTATCAGCTTAGTCTCCTTATGCCCAGTCGCCCTGAAATGTGCCCCATGCGAAGGGAATTTTCTCTGTTTGCTCTGTGGCGATTCCCTGGACCACCACGTCACTTGATCTTGTCGAAACGTTGGTTGCCGATTGGATATTTTCGCCAGTCCTTATAATCGAAATGCCACCACTCTGCGTCGTAAACGGTGAAGCCTTCTTCCTCCATTGCATGACGCAGCAACTCGCGATGCCAGCGTTGCAGCGAAGTTCCGCCCGGATACCCCGGGTACGAACGATCTGTAGTTTCATCGTACGTGCCGACCATTTCGATGGGCTTTCCCGTCTTCAGATCGTAGAGCGACAGATCGACGGCCGCGCCGCGATTGTGGCGCGAACCTTGAGAAGGATCCGCGACAAAGATCTTCTTGTCCTGCGGCGTCGCGTCCCAAAATACTTTCGTGACATACCACGGCCGATACGCGTCGTGGATAAGTAGTCCGTAACCCAGATCTTTTAACTTACGATTCGCACGAGCTACCGCCTCGGCTGCCGGACGTTGAAGAAAAGCACGCGGTTCCGAGTAGAAAACACTGCCGAGAAAATTATTCGTCGTCGCATATCGAACATCGAGCTTTATGGTCGGATCGATGCGGGCGAGTTCCGCTAGATCGGAGTTGCGAAATTCGCCCGACTCTTTCGGCGGCTGCGCAGCTTGTGCTTCTTTCAGCAATTCGCTTACGGGTCGCACAGGTTTGATCCGAAGCTGCTCCGAACCCTCTTCCGGACCGACGCTGCGGCGTTTGAAGAGGACGCTCGCCGCGTTGACCTCCGTCGCGCGCCCGTTCTTATCTCGCTTGAAAACTAGCCGTTCGCCATCGTAGAGTCCGTGCGTTGGAAATTTGAAAACGTTCTCCGATACCTGCTCGAGCGGGTCGAACTCGAACCATTCGATCAATGCCCAGAGCTTGCCGTCCTTCTCGAAGATATAAAGGATGTCGTGGTCCCAACCGTACTCGCCGATCAATCCGCTCCATGCACCCGACGCCGGTGTTGGCTTTGGATTTTCAACTCGCTTGAATGTCTCACCACCGATGACGATCTGGCCGTCGCCGACGCTGATCTTCTCGCCATAACCAAGCCTGTCATCGACGATCAACGCGCTGCCGAGTTGGCGTAGCCGTACTTGGTCGCCGCCGTCTGAACTGAGCTTGGAAAGCGTTCCACCTCGCTCCACCAGCTCGACTGCTTTGGTTCCATTTGAATATCGACCGGCGATCCGACGTGCGAATTCCGGATCGATGGCGGACGTTATCTCCGGTTGCGGAATAGGCTTACTCTCACGCGCCGCAAGCATAGCCTTTAGCGCAAAGTCGGCGATACGACCTGTCACCACGTTCACGGAATCCTTTGTGGCGACCACAATGACGCCGAGCTTGTCATCAGGCATCGCTTTCAGCGACGTTGCGAAACCGTAGATCGCACCGCCGTGACCGATCGTGCGGTGGCCGTTCATTTCCCCAATTCCAAACCCGATACCATAGCCTGTCTTCTGACCCGCCGGGGCGAACTGCGGCGTCCACATCTGATCGAGTGTTGAGGATTTGAGCATCCCCTTCCCGCCGGCGAACAGGGTGCTCATGAAACGACCCATGTCGGTGACTGTCGTGTACATGCTGCCGGCAGGGCTCATGCCGAGCTCAAACTTTGGCGCCTCAAAGACACGACCGTCGACTGTCCACATGTATGCCTTCGCCAGATCTTTTGTGATCG
>DATEOJ010000381.1:0-4919 GCA_035274235.1 Pyrinomonadaceae bacterium | reverse complement strand
TCAAACGTGGCCTTGCGAAGCCGGTCGGAAGTTTGACGCAAATGGGGGCAATTCGTCTCGGGAAGCGGACAGACAACAAGGTGCCTTTAATAAAGGACTTCGTACCGCTCGCGTCGCTCGATGACATCGTCTTTGGAGCGTGGGACATTTTTCCCGACAACGCGTTCGATGCCGCCATGAACGCCGGTGTTCTGGATAAGGACCTCCTCAACCAAGTTTCCGAACAGCTCGCGTCGCTCACTCCGATGGCGGCAGTCTTCGAACAAAATTACGTCAAGCGTCTTCACGGCGAGAACGTGAAAGCCGGCAAGACGAAGATGGAACTTGCCGAGCAGCTGATCGACGAGATCGCGCGCTTCAAGTTGGAGAAAGGTTGTGACCGACTTGTGATGGTTTGGGCGGCGTCGACGGAGATCTTTCTCGAAGAGTCAGACGTTCACCGTTCGCTTGAAGCTTTCGAACGCGGACTCTATGACAGTGATCCGGCGATCGCTCCGTCGATGATCTACGCGTATGCGGCGCTGAAGTCAGGCGTGCCGTTCGCGAACGGTGCCCCGAACCTGACGGTCGACATTCCGGCAATGGTCGAGCTTGCCGATGCGATGCGCGTTCCGATCTGCGGCAAAGACTTTAAGACCGGACAGACATTCATGAAGACCCTCCTGGCGCCGGGACTAAAGTCGCGCATGCTTGGTCTCAACGGATGGTATTCGACGAACATACTCGGCAATCGCGACGGCGAGGTGTTGGACGATCCGGAAAACTTCAAGACAAAAGAAGAATCGAAGCTGTCGGTTTTGGAGCACATTCTTCAACCCGAAGTTTACCCGGATCTCTACGAAGGCTTCTCGCACGTCGTGAGGATCAACTACTACCCCCCTCGCGGCGACAATAAAGAGGGCTGGGACAGTATCGATATATTTGGATGGCTCGGTTACCCGATGCAGATCAAGATCGACTTCCTCTGCCGCGACTCGATACTCGCCGCGCCGCTTTGTCTCGACCTCGCTCTGTTCCTCGACCTTGCCCATCGCGCGGGCATGAAGGGCGTGCAGGAGTGGCTATCGTTTTACTTCAAAGCTCCGCAGACCGCACCGGCACTTTATCCCGAGCACGACATTTTCATTCAGCTGATGAAACTCAAGAACACGCTTCGCCATCTGCGCGGTGAAGACCTTATTACACATCTTGGTCTGGAGTATTACGATTAATTACTAACGTCGCTGACATGTAACGTATGTTGCTCCTACGTTTTGGTGCGGTTGCGCACGTGTTGCGCAATTCCATTTTTTTCTTGAACAATTCAATTTTTTGTGCGATAAATACAGCTGATCGGTCGGCTCGGGCCGGTTCACCCTTAATCTGGACAGCTCAATCCTAAACCTATACGTCCAGGAAACGTCTAAATTTTGAAATCATCATTAGGTTCGACGGATAGGCGAAACGGCTCTCGGCTTATCTGGACTTAAAGTTGCGTCTTACGGAGCGTTCGCCCAGAGATGATGGCGGACCTGCAAGTTAGACGAGGAGAAAAGAGATGAAGCACGAAACGGCCAAGAGAAAGGAGATGACCGAACAGGGCATCCTGCTCGACCCGGAACGGAAGAGTCCGCGGGCCAAAGAATTTGAAGAGAAGCTGTCGGCTCTGATCGTTGGTCAGGAACGAGCGGTCAGGCGCGTTAGCGGTCTCTTTCAGATCTATCTGGCGGGGATGAACAATCCGGCCCGACCGGTAGGGACCATGCTGTTCCTCGGGCCGACGGGCTCCGGCAAAACGCGTGTCGTCGAGGCCGCTGCCGAAGTCCTTTTTGGCGAGCCCCACGCAGTCGTTAAGATCGACTGTGCTGAGTTTCAGCACTCGCACGAGATCGCCAAGCTCATCGGTTCACCTCCGGGATACCTCGGACATCGTGAGACTTCGCCAATGCTGACCCAGGAAAACCTGGACAAGGCCCATACCGAGGACACCAAGCTGACGTTTGTGCTTTTCGACGAGATCGAGAAGGCCTCCGACTCGCTTTGGCAGCTCCTGCTGGGAATTCTCGACAAGGCTACCCTTACACTGGGAGATAACCGGCGCGTCGATTTCTCGAGGACTGTCGTCATCATGACTTCGAACCTCGGTGCCCGTGAGATGTCGGACATGATCTCGGGCGGGATCGGTTTCGCTCCGACCAAGGCCGGAAAGCCGCAGGAAGACACGGAGATCGATACGAAGATCTATCGGACGGCTCTGGAAGCGGCAAAGCGTAAGTTTTCGCCGGAGTTCATGAACCGTATCGACAAGGTGGTCGTGTTCCGAAGCCTGAAAGAACATCACCTCCGTCAGATCCTCAATATCGAGCTTACTGCTGTTCAGGATCGAATCACGGAATCCGCGGGCACGAAGTTTATCTTCGAGTGCACCGACGAGGCAAAAGAGTTCTTGCTTGGCGAGGGTATTGATCTCAAGTACGGTGCACGGCATCTGAAGCGGTCGATCGAACGGTTCCTGGTATATCCGCTGTCGAACCTAGTCGCGACCGAGCAAGTAGAGACCGGAGACTTTGTGACCGTCGGGTACGACTCATCGAAGGATGGTCTGACATTCCGAAAGCAGAGCGGCAAGATGATCGTAAGCGACTCGCCGGAAGAGCCCAGTTCACTGGAGCCGCTGATGAAGTCGGACGCTGTCGGAGCACCTCTGCCTCAGACGCAAGCCGCAACCGGCATGAGTAAGTCGAAAGGCGAGCGGAACGAAGCCTAGCTTCGAACTATCAAAAGAAACGGGGCGATGATCACTCATCGCCCCGTTTTTATTGGTTATTACGACATATCTGGAATTGCATATATATTGTGGCTCACATGTGAGGTCGCGAATATATAGGCAGCTGTCTGTTGTTTGAGCTCGTCTCTTTACCCTTTTTGTCCGGCAGCGCGACCGCTCCCATAAGAGGTTCGGGCCGTGGATCCGCTACCTTGAGCAACGAGTCGATACGACCTCTTATTTCCGTCTTCTTGAAGAAACCCGAGGCCAGGAACAGCACGCCGAACAGGCTGATAGCGATCGACAACGCTGCGGTCGCGAAGACCGTGACCCGCTCCTTGACCCTGGCCCAGCCGACCGGACAATCCAGCGTCAGAATCGTTCCGTCCTGCCGCTGGTAGTAGCGGACGCACACGCGGCCCTCGGCAAGCCGGAATAGATTTTCGGCATCGTACTTCTTCATCCCCGACAGGTTATACACGTTCAACTTGCACTCGCCGCAGAATCGCATCCTCTCGTCGCCATACATATCTTCCCAACGGGCCGAACACGGACTCGCGATCCTTACGTCCGCAAGAGGGTTATCGAATTTGGTCATAAAAGCTCGTCTCCATTGCCAGCCTTACGCTGTATGGCTGACTGAACGAGCCGGTCGATGGCTTCTTGCAAACAGTTTTACTCGATCTCGAACTTCGCCGTTACCGCGAATCTCAGCTTGATCTGCGAGAACGACAAAGGTTGATCCAAGTCAGCGGGCCCCGCCGCCCCATCCACGACGAAGGTGTTTGCGTAGTTTGCACCCCTCGGACGGTTGTTGTTCTCTGCCTCGTCTTCCTCCCTTATGTAAACAGGCTTGCCGGCTCGCTGGCCAATTGAGCCCAGAAGATAGTCGGCCTTGTCTCTCGCGGCTTTCATTGCATCGATCTTTGTCTCCTTGCGAAGGCGGGTTATCTCGGAATGCCGGCTTTCGATCAGGTCGAGGCGGTTGACATTAAGACGGTCCGCGATCTCCTGAAGGCGCGCGATCTTGTTCGGATCTTTCAGCTCGAGTCGGTACCCTTTCAGACTCAGGACGTCCTTTACCTTTTTCTGCCGGACGTACGCCGAAGCGATGTCATAGATCGAAAGCGCCTTATCGACATCAACTCCGATCGTGGAGAGTTCGCGTCGTAATGCTGCTTCTTGCTGTTCGATCGTGACCTTCTGCTTATTCTCCATTCGCTCATACAGCGTGACCTTGAAGATGAATTCGTCTGGGGTGACCCACCGCTCGGCGGACCCCGAAACCTCGATCACTCGCGGCTCGGGCTTGGTCTGTGCATTAAACGAAACAGCGAGACACACGAGTATCGCCAAAGAGAGAAGAATGTTTTTCATTTGAAGTGCCTCCAAGAAGGATAGGTTTGAATGTTAGGTGCGGCGGAAATTTAATTGGATGCTCGACGGAACTTGTGCGTGATGGGGCGCCGCCGTCCGACGCCGATAGCGTTCTTTGAAATGATTATCGACGGCGGAAGCTGCTGCCGCTTGAACTCGTTCGCCGGATGTTCGACCTTGTTGAGGACGGTGTAGACAAGTGTCGCATCATGGCCTTGAGAAATAATTTCCGCCGGTGGCATCTTTCGCTCGAAGTAGAGTTCGAGGATCGGATCCATCAGCTCATACGGAGGCAGGCTGTCCTGGTCGAACTGGTTCGGCGCGAGTTCGGCCGACGGCTTCTTATCGATGATCTTGTTTGGAATGGTCTCGCGGCCGGCGGTCTGATTGATGTGTCTTGCGATCTCCCAAACTTCAGTCTTCAAGACATCGCCAAGGACGGCGAGCCCACCGTTTGTGTCGCCGTAAAGCGTGCAGTAGCCGACGGCAAGTTCGCTTTTATTACCGGTCGAGAGCAGGAGCCGCCCTTCTGAGTTCGAGATCGCCATCAAGATCACACCTCGAAGCCGCGACTGCATGTTCTCCGCCGCGAGGCTTTCGCCGCCTTTCGTTGGGTTCTTCAAATTCATCTGATCGCGCAAAACCTCGAACGCCTCCGAGATCGGTTCGATCCGACTCTCGCAACCAAGGTTTCTGACAAGGTCTTCCGAGTCCTTGATGCTTCCTTCCGACGAGAACGGCGACGGCATCATCACGCAAAGAACGTTCTCAGGCCCGAGAGCTTCGACCGCTAAGG
>DATEOJ010000380.1:0-11367 GCA_035274235.1 Pyrinomonadaceae bacterium | reverse complement strand
CATCGATTCTTTTCACACGGGCCGAGATCGAAGTTCACCTCGCGGCGACTGCGACTGTCGCTTCGGACGCGGAGCAAGTGATCGAAGAGATCGTCGCGAAGATGACCGAAGCTCTCGGACCGGCATTATTCGCGACAAACGGCGAGACGATGGAAGAAGTGATCGGTACGCTGCTAACCGACCGCGGTGAGACATTGGCGGTTGCCGAAAGCTGCACCGGCGGTCTGATCGGAATGCGGCTGACGGAGATCCCGGGTTCGTCGAAGTATTTTCTCGAGGGAGCGATCACTTACTCGAACGACGCCAAGACTCGTACGCTCGACGTCTCGGCTGAGACGCTAAACGAATATGGGGCGGTGAGTTCCCAAACTGCCGAAGCCATGGCTGCGGGCGTGAGGCTGCGTGCGGGGTCGAGTTACGGCATCTCGGTAACCGGGGTAGCGGGACCCGACGGTGGGAGCGAGGAGAAACCCGTAGGCACGGTGTTCATCGGTTATTCCGACAGCTCGCGTACGAAGTCGATCAAGTTCACCTTTCCGGGGGACCGGCATCTGATACGCTGGCGTTCAAGCCAGGCGGCACTCGACTACTTGCGGCGGCAGATCGTCCGGCTTCACGAGGGTTAAGTCCCTAAAAATCGATAAATTACTTGCGTTTTGGGGTAAAGCAGACGAGAATTACAAAGGCGCTGGCCGGACCCTACCCTCCGGACAATTTGTTTTTGAAACTTAGCCCAACGGAAGGCGTGTAAAAAACGTCTGAATAGGTACGTTTTAGTTTCCAGCTTTAACTCAACCAATCTCGAATTATGAAAAAGTCAGCTTACGCGCGATTTTCGCTCACCCTCCTGCTGGTCTTCTCTCTTTTGTCGCCGATGGCGGTCCTCGCTGGCGATAACGCGAAGAAACATTTCAAACGCGGCATGGAGCACGAAGTAGCCGAAGAATGGGACAAGGCGGTCGAAGAATTTGCGATCGCGGTAAACAATGATCCCGGCAACGCCGAATACCGTTTGCACCTGCAGCGTTCGCTTTTCCAGGCGTCGCAGATGTACATGAGGCTCGGTAACACTTCGGCAGCGGAGAAAGACTACGCGGGCGCGTATACCTACTATCGAAAGGCTTACGGTTACGACCCTGTAAACGAGCTGGCTAAAGCAGAGATGGCGCGGATGGTGCGCCTTCAGGAAGAACTTCAGAAGAATGACCCGAGTGTAAAACCGACCGATAAGGTAGGCGGAGTCAAACTTGTGCAGACGGGCTATTCGCCTCAGTCACCGACCGACACACAGCTTCCGCAGCGCCTAGAGAAGATGCGCGACGTCCCCTTCCCGGGTGGCGTCGACATGCAGTACATCGTCAAAGAGCTGGCGAAGGACCTCGATCTGAACGTTTTGTTCGACGCCGAGTCCAGATTGGACAACAAAAAGATCCGCATCGAGCTGAAAAACGTAACGGCGGCTCGAGCGCTCGACTACATCTTTCTTCAGGAGAATCTTTTCTTCCAGAAGGTCGGACCTCGGACGATCATCGTCGCGAACGGAAACCGACGTACAAATTTTCAACAGCTGGTTCTTCGCACATTCTATCTCGCGAATGCGAGCCCGAAGGATGTTAAGGCTGTGATCACATCGGCGATCCCGGCACAGCCCGGACGCAGCCAGACGATCGTTATCGAAGACGCGACGACGAACAGCTTGACCATTCGCGACACCGAAGAGAACGTAAGACTTTTCGCGAAACTGATCTCATCGCTCGATAAGGATCGTGCAGAGGTCGTGATGGATGTCGCGATCTACGAAGTCAACAAGAACGACTTGATGCGTCTCGGTAACCAGATCGGCGGAACCGTTCTGAGCGGCGGCCAGCTTGTTCCGGATCTGAACAACTTGGGCGGTAGTGAGAAAGCAAGGATCCCATTTACGGGTGACTTTGCTGCCGGTCTCGCTCAAAGCATCGCAACAGGTTTGATCGTTCCTCAGACGATCATCAGCGCTTACCAGAACAAGGCAAATACAAAACTCCTTGCGTCGACACAGATCCACGCTTTTAATAATGAAGATTCGTCGGCCCGTATCGGTCAGCGCGTTCCGGTTCAAACGGCTCAGTTCGTGACCGGCGGCAACACGAGCAGCGATGGCGTGGTGTCGAACGTGGTTAACTACGAACAGGTCGGTCTGACGCTCAAGTTCAAACCGATCGTCTTTCCGAACCAGGACGTGCAAGTCGTGATGGAGATCGAGTCGAAGGACGTCGCCAACGGTGGTACGTTTGAGAATCCGATCTTTACCGAACGCACGATCAAGGGCACGGCCCGCGTGCAGAACAATAAGACGCTGCTTCTCGCGAGCGTTACTTCAGACGTTGAGGGTAGCGGTCGCGCCGGCCTTCCGGTGCTCGGATGGCTTCCTATCATCGGACGCCTGTTCGCGACCCCGACAAAGGATCTCAGACAGATCGATATCGTGATCGCGGTTACCCCTCGTGTTATACGAGCTCCTGCCATCCTTCCGGAGGACGAAGTTGAACGTCCGACGGGAAGTCTCGCGACACCGACAAGCGGTTCGCTCGAGGCGATGATCATCCAGGAAGAGCGTGAAGAGAATCTGGCTGCGGCTCGTCGAATACCAAACGTCGCAAAGGTTCAACTTCCGGATCAGCCGAATTATGTGCCGTCGAACGGTGCTCCTGCGGCTACGACGGGAGCCTCCGCATCGGCCGTACCTGTCGACGACACGGCGGCAATGAACGCGGCCAATACGGCGGCAGCTCAGGCCGCGGTTCAGACTGGTGCTCCGCAGATCTCGTCTCAAATGACGGCGAAGAATTCCGATGTGGCGTCCGACACGCCGCCGGCGCTTGTCCGTCAACCGGCGACTAATGGAGCCGCCGCACTTTCGAGTGCATTGGGTATGACCGTGGCGCCTATCGGTACCGGGGTTCAGACCCTGAAGATCACGCCGACGTCGGATACCGTCAAAGCCGATGCTGAAGTGAAGCCGGCTGCGACCGCTACATCGCAAGTTGAGTTGAGCGTCGCGACCGATCTCTCTGCGATGAAAGCGGGTGAGAAAAAGCGAATACCCGTGATGGTAAAGAGCACGGACGCATTCACATCGGCGGTAGTCGGGGTGCGATTCGACGACAAGAAGCTTGCGGTTCGATCGATACTTTACGGCGACGTTTTTGGAATGGGACTCGCCAACACCGTAGCCAAACCTCTCGGGAATATGGGAGGCAGAATGATGGTGTCCCTCGCTACGGCCGAGAAGACTGTCTCAGCCATGGATGGTGTCCTTATCTTTATCGAGATCGAAGCCTTGTCGGACGGCAAGCCGGAGTTGACGTTTGAGCAGAACGCTCTCAACTTTATCGCGGCTGACGGGAAGTTTTTGCAGGTTAAGTTTTAGGTTACTGCGGTGAAACGGAAAAGCTTCCGAAATTCAAGCGGCGGTTTCACTCTATTTGAGCTAGTTGTAACTCTGACCGTGCTGGCGATCATCGTCATGGGCACGATCCCGCTTGCTCAAAATGCCGTCAGGCGGCAGAGGGAGATCAGGCTGCGTGAGACGCTTCGCCTGATGCGGAACGCGATCGACGAGTTCAAGCGCGACACCTACGGCGCTTGTCCACAGGGTGCGATCACTACGGGAGATCCCACGCGCGGTGGTGGCGGCGGTGGTCGACCCGGTCCGGTGGCTCCCCCCGATCCGCGGAGCCGTGTCGTTATCGACGACTGCACCATTTTTGATAATGAAAACCTCGATCGTTACCCGCCCGATCTCGACACATTGGTAAGTGGTGTGAAGGTCAAGCAAAGGGGAATTAACATGACGGGCGGCGGCGGTCTCGGAAACAGCACGACGCAGGCGACCGACATTAATGCGACCGACGAGATCACAAAGGTCTACCTCCGCGAATTGCCGGTCGATCCTATGACAGGTGAGTCGAACTGGAAGTTCAGATCGTCCTATCAGACAAAAGACGATGAGAGTTGGGACGAGATCAATCTATTTGACGTGCGATCGGCGTCTGAGGAAGAAGGACTAAATGGCGAGAAGTACAACGAGTGGTAAGGCGATTGCGGATTTGGGATTGCGGATTTCGGATGTGCTCCGCCGTCGCGGCAGGAATTTGAACAACACAGAAATCCCAAATCCGAAATCCCAAATCCGAAATCAAACTGGGTTTTCTCTCCTAGAATTGATGATCGCGATGTTTATCCTGATCATCCTTCTCTCCGTTGCGTTCCCAACATATCAACGTAGTGTTCAGCATGCTCGCGAGACGGTTCTAAAAGAGAACCTCTGGCAGATGCGGCGTTCGATCGATCAGTTCACGTCCGACAAAGGCAAGCTTCCAAAATCGATCGATGAGCTCGTCGAGTTGAAATATTTGCGCGAGAAACCGATCGACCCGATAACCGAGAAAGACGACTGGGATGAGGTTCAAGGTGAAGATTCGCTAACGCCGGATGGCGAGCAAGGGTTGAAGGACGTGAAAAGCAGCGCTCCGGGCGTCGACAGCGACGGCAAGGAATACAAGGAATATTGATGTTCTCAGTTCTCACCGAACCTAATTATCCGAAGGCAGCCATCGGGCTCGAGCGCGACGCGGTAACTGCGATCGCTTTGGAAAGGGAAGCACGCGGGCAGTTCGGCGTGCGCCAGGCGGCGACGGTCGATCTACCGTCGAACCTTTTGACGCCGAGCTTTTTGGAGAAGAATATCGCGAGTCCGGAAGAGCTTCGCGTCCTGCTTGAGGATGTGGTGCTCTCCGCCGGACTGATGAGCCAAAGGAATTGGTCAGTGTCTCTTCCGAGTAATACCGCGCGTACCGCGATACTCACTCTCGAGAACGGGAGTTCTGGCAAAGGTGAAACTGAAGACATCCTTGACTGGAAAGCCGAGCAAAGTTTTGGTGCACCGGCTGGCGAGTTGCGAATGACACGTAATCAGATCTCGAATGATCGCGAAGGCCGGGCTCGCTATTTTGCGACGGCGGTCAAGCTCTCGGTGATCGACGAGTACGAAACGGTTTTCGAAAGCCTTGGTTGGACTGCCGGAATGATCCTGCCCCGGGCCGTAAGCGAGACGAAATGGCTGCTTGGAAATAATCAGCGAACGGATTCCTTGCTGTTGAGTTCGCAGAACGATGGTTTTACCGCGATGCTTCTCCGCGGTGATGAGCCGGCGGTCGTCCGTACGGTAACGTGCTCGCCTGCCGAACGTGACGATGAAGTTTATCGATTGCTGATGTTTTACAACGATCGCTTCGCCGACCCCCAGGTTGGAGGAATCCTCGAGAACCTTTTAGTAATTGGCAAAGACATGGTCGCGTCGCGCGTTCGAGAGATCTCGACCGAGGCCCTTGGTCGTGCGCTTCGTATTCTGCGTGCGGAGGACGTCGGGCTTTATGTACCCGCTGGAAACCTTAGCTTTGACGATCTCGCCGCACCGGCCGGGCTCGCGAGCCTGGGGTGGCGATAAAGCTGCTTGCACCGTGAAACATTTTCGCCGAGAATACCGTAGTACCCAGGCATTATGGCGATATCCGCAGCTGCTCTCGACAATTCAAGAGGTCTATCGGATCTCGACCTGATCTCGGCGGCCATCAAGGGTCGCGAGGACAGCTTCGAGGCGCTGGTCAAACGCTATCAACGCCCGATCGCCGGTTATATCTTCCGGATGCTCGGTGATTACGAAGCATCACTCGATGTTTCGCAAGAAGTCTTCATCAAGGTCTACAACTCACTTTCCCGTTACAGTTCCGAATACAAGTTTTCCACGTGGATCTATCGCATAGCTCATAACGCTGCGATCGACCACATGCGCCGGAATTCGGTTAATCCACAGAGTCTCGAGACGGAGAACGCTGACGGTACGTATCAACTCCAGATCGAGTGCCCAAAGCCGACGCCTGAGCAGGATCGTGAACGAAGTGAGTGGAGGACGGAGATCGAAAGCGTCGTGAAGCGATTGCCGGCAGCGTATCGCGAACTGATATTGCTGCGCCATTCGCAAGATCTTAGTTACGACGAGATCGCGACGGTAACGGGCTTGCCCCTTGGAACGGTGAAGAACCGCTTGTTCCGTGCGCGTGAAATGATGCGCGATATATTTATCGAGCGGGGATTCACGGGCATATAGGAGCAGGATATGGGTTTTGAAATGCAGTACAGACCAAATGCCGCTTTGCTGCAAACCGACCACGAACGGCAGATGGGATTGTTTCTCCATCTCTCACAGCTCGGCAACATGGTATTTCCTCCGTCGGGAATCATCGCTCCGATCATTATCTGGCAGGTCTACAAGGACAAGATGCCGGCGCTCGACGGTCACGGAAAGATGGTCGCCAACTGGATCATCTCTTCTGTTATCTACTGGGCGATAAGCTTTGTGCTTCTTTTCATTTTCTTTATCGGGGTGATCCCGATGCTGGGGCTTATGGTCGCGGGAATTGTGTTCCCGATCATCGGTGCGATCAAAGCTAATAATGGTGAGTTCTGGGAATACCCCATGACGATCAGGTTCTTGAAGTAAGCTAAGTGAAACGCGAACTGAACAATTTTGACAGCTGTCCGTCGCCGGATATCTCGGCGTACATCGATGGTGAACTGTCGGCCGATCGCGAGCTCCAGCTCGATCTTCACATGGCGGACTGTCGGGTTTGTTCGGACGACCTAAACTTGCAGAAGAGCTTTCTCAACGCGTTGGAAAGCTCGCTCGACGATAAAGAGATCGAGTTGCCGGCCGACTTTACCAGGACGGTAGTGACGCATGCCGAAAGTCATGTGACCGGGTTGAGACAGCCATCCGAACGCCGTCGTGCGGCGGTGGTCTTCGTGACGCTGATGCTGCTCGCCGGAGTCGCTCTTGGGGGCAAACTCGGAACCGCGATGAATGCTCTTACATCCGTCGCTGAGAAAGTCGTCGCGGTCGTAACCTCGATCGGACATTTCTGTTATGACATCGCGCTCGGTTCGGTAATTGTTTTTCGCTCGCTCGCCGCTGGTTTGATCTTTGATTCGGGGATAACCGCGGCGATCTTCCTACTGATTTTCGTTATGTCGCTCCTACTTTCGTCGCGACTGCTGGTTCGATTTCACCGCACATAGCGCTTCGGTAACAAGTGACATACTCAATCGCCCCATACTCATCTTCACTAAGACCCAGTCCCTTTGATCCGCGCATCTTCATTGCCGCCTCGGTCTTCTTACTTCTCGCGACTCTGTTCTCATTCGCACAGGTTTCGAATGTAAGCGGTGAAGAAACGTTCGTAGTCGATGACGCTCCGGACATGGAGTTTGTCGTTTACGGCAAAACGATCATCGTAAAGAATCAAGCGAAAGGCGCGTTGGCCCTGGGCGGAGACGTCATCGTCGAAGGTAAGGTCTATGGCGACGTCGCCGCGATCGGCGGATCCGTAATTCAAAAAGAAGGTGCGTATATCGGAGGCGATGTCTTTGTCGTCGGAGGCGAGTACAAGCCCGTCGGAACTCCGCTTCGTGAAGAAGGCCGCGAGACTGTAATGTACGCGGGGTATGAGCAAGATGTGAGAGATCTCGTTCAGGATCCGGCGTCGTTGGTCGCACCCACTCTATCGGCGACCTTTATCGCGGGTAGGATCCTGGCCGTACTTTTTTGGTTTGTCGTATCGTTCGGTCTCACAACGCTCGCTCCGGGAGCTGTCGGGCGAGCGGTTGCAAGATTTCAGCTTTCAACATTAAAGGTACTCGCGATCGGCGTTGCGGTGTTTGTCGCGATCACGATCGGAGCCGTTGGCAGTCTGAAGGTCTTGCCGGGTTACCTCGGAGCGATCGTCAGCTTCATGTCGTTTTCGCTTCTTGTCCTCGCCTATGTCTTCGGTCGGGTCGCACTTCATATAAGCCTGGGCAAGATCATTCAGAAGTATCTTCTTGGCGAGGGTAAGCACTCGGAAACCATCGCTATTCTGCTCGGAGTCGTGGGATGGACTGTGGTACTCGCTATCCCATATGTTTGGACCATCGCTCTTTTTGTACTCTTTGCAGCCGGCGTCGGACTGGTTCTCACCGCCCGACCCGCGCGAGGCTGGCAAACCCCTTAGCTCCTGTCGTTTACCTGACAAAACTTTACATTAAAAGTAAAACCTACCTGAATAAATCGACGTCTTAGTTTCTTCGGACTCCTTCGTCCATCCGGCGCTTATCAAGTATTATTGAAGGTCGGTCGTTTATGAAGAAAAGAAGCTTAATTGGTATAGCGCTGCTCATATTGGTTGGAGTGTCGGGAGCACTAGCTCAGACCCCGTCGATGAAGCCCTCGGTTGCGGCTGGTGACGTGACTTCTATCGATGCGGGGAAGATCGTGCTCCAGACGAAAGATGGTTCGCTTAACGTGACGCTTTCGGATAAGACCGAATACAAACGCGTGCCACCGGAGAATCCAAGTTTGAAGGCCGCGGTGCCATCCGCCCTCGCGGACATTGGCGTCGGCGACAAGCTGATGGTTACCGGTATCTTTAGTGACGATAAAACGACGCTGCCTGCACGTGCGGTCTATCTGATGACAAAGTCGGACATCGCGCAGAAGCAGGTTAAGGACGGTGAGAAGTGGGCGACCCGCGGAATCTCCGGACGCGTCGCGTCGGTGGATCCCGTAACAAGACAGATAAAGATCGACGTCCGCGGAATGACCGGTTCGACTTCGGTGGTTCTTTCACCGAAGGAAGGTGCGAAGCTTCATCGCTACGCCCCGAACTCGGTCAAGTTTAGCGAAGCGAAGGAAAGTACGCTTACCGAGATTCAGCCGGGCGACATGCTTCGCGCACTTGGTGATAGGAGCGCCGACGGAGCGAGCTTCGCAGCAGAAGAAATAATCACCGGTGCGTTTCGAACGGTCGCCGGAAAAGTAAAGTCAGTCGACGTCGCGAAGAACGAGGTCGTCATTACTGACGAAGGTTCCAAGAAAGACATCACCATCGATCTCGCGTCGGCGACCACGCTCAAGAAGTTTCCTGAGGAGTGGGCCCAGCGAATGGCGGCGATGCAATCGGGACAGGGTGGAATGAGACCGGGTGGCGGACCTCCGGGTGGCGGTGCGGCTCGTCCGCAGGCTAACGGTGCCCCGACGGGTGGTCAAACCGGTGCGGCTGGCCCGGGCGGTGGTCCTGGTCGCGGCCCCGGTGGTGCGCGAGGCGGTATCGACGACATGCTCGAGCGGTTTCCGAATATTACGGCGGCCGATCTCAAGGTCGGAGAAATGATCGCGATCTCGAGCTCGAAGAGCAATACTCCCGACCACATGGTCGCGATCAAGTTGCTCGCAGGGGTCGAACCTTTCATCCGTGTAGCTCAAGCTCAGGCGGCGGCCGGTGGCGGTCAGCGTGGCGGCGGAGGTTTGAGTCTCGATATTCCGGGTTTGGACGGATTTGGCGGACCGTAAGAACGGTTTCGCCCTAATAGTTTTGCAACGTGGCCCGATCGAAGGCGTTAACAAATTGGTCGGGCATACACATTTTTCTCCCCCTTTGTTGAAATGAAATTCATAAGACTGTTTTTATTTACATTGTTACTTTCGATCCCGGCGCTGGCGCAGCAACCGGGAAGTTTGGGAGGTTCGGTTCAGGATACTTTGGGTGCGGTGGTGCCCGGTGCATCGGTGACGGTGGTCGGAGCTGACGGCAAAGAGAAGACCGCGACTTCAAATCAGCGCGGTGAGTTTACAGTGACCGGTCTTGCGGCTGGCACCTATACGGTTAAAGTCAAAGCGGAGAAATTCGCTCTGTACGAGAATGCCGAAGTCATCATTACAGAGGGCGAGCGCATGGAGTTGCTTGTACCGCTGACCGTTGAAGGCGTTGTAGAGCAGGTCGACGTTTCCAGCAGCGGTGGTGTTTCGACCGATCCGGAGAATAACGCCAGTGCGACAGTACTGAAAGAAAAAGATCTTGAAGCGTTACCCGATGATCCTGACGAGCTCGAAGCTGCCTTGCAGGCTCTTGCCGGACCGGCCTCCGGACCGAATGGCGGTCAGATCTATATCGACGGTTTCACGGGCGGACGCCTTCCACCAAAAGAAGCGATCCGCGAGATCCGCATCAACCAGAATCCATTTTCGGCCGAGTACGATCGTCTCGGTTTTGGACGTATCGAAATTCTTACAAAACCCGGATCCGACAAATTCCGCGGTAATGCATTTTTCAATTTCAACGACGAGAGTCTGAACTCGCGTAACCCCTTCTCGCCGAATCGTGCTTCGAGCCAGCAGCGTTTCTTTGGCGGTAACTTCTCGGGTCCGGTACAGAAAGGGAAGTCTTCGTTCTTCGTCGACATCAACAATCGCGACGTGGACAACAACGTCGTCGTCAACGCGATCGTTCTCGACCCCTCGCTAAACCCGGTGTCGTTCCTTCAGGAGTTTCAGGTTCCGAACCGACGGTTCTCGTTCAGCCCGCGATTTGATTTCGCGATCAACGACAAGAACACACTCGTCTTGCGATACAGCTACTCGAATTCGACGACTCAAAACCAGGGTATTGGAAATTACTCGCTGCCCTCTCGTGCATACGACACCAGCCAGAGAGAGCACGAGTTTCGCGCGACCGAAACGATGATCATCAATCCGACGACGATCAACGAAACGCGTTTTGAATACGATTGGGAGAAGCGTGAACAGGAAGGCGACAATTCGATACCTACGGTCAATGTTTCGGACGCCTTTACAGGCGGTGGTGCCCAAATCGGTTTGAGTTTTAATCAAGCCAACTCCTGGGAACTGCAGAACTATACGACGACGTCGGTTGGCAAGAATTCCGCACACGCACTTAAGTTTGGGGTACGTGTCCGAGGTACAAGCTTTACCGACCGTTCGGAAAACAACTTCGGCGGCACGTTCTCGTTCCCCGGCGCCCCGGAAGTTAGAAGTCCGGCTGGCTGTTTCCCGGTTGGCGAGGGTTGCACGGTCATTGCGCCGTACATCTCACCGCTAACGCAGTATCGTGACCGTATTCTTGGAGACCCGAGTCCGCGAACATTCCCGACGCAATTTCGGATCACAACCGGTGAACTCGAGGAAGACGTTTCGCGTTATGACTACGGCATCTTCGCGACCGACGATTGGCGCATAAGTCCGGGCCTGACGCTCAGCTTTGGTCTGCGTTATGAGAACCAGACGAACGTCAGCGACAACGCGAACTTTGGTCCGCGATTCTCGTTTGCGTGGTCGCCCGGTGCGGGCGGTGCCCGGGCACCGAAGACGGTTATCCGCGGCGGCTTCGGAATGTTCTACGAACGCTTCAGCGAAAATTTGACGCTGCAGGCACAACGGTTCGGCGGTGACGGCGGTCAGCTTGATCTCGTCGTGAGTGCGAATGAAACCGACCCGAC
>DATEOJ010000379.1:0-6160 GCA_035274235.1 Pyrinomonadaceae bacterium | reverse complement strand
GAACCGACAAACCAATATATCAAGACCTTGATATTGTCCCATTCCCACGGTGCAAGCTTTGCCGCGTTTGAGACAACGAAAAGAAACGCGCACGGAATGTAAAAGAAGATCAGCGGCGCGATGTGCGCGGGAAGAGACGATTCCACGTTCTCTTCCTTCTTCTTTGTTTTGCGATCTTGTGCGGGAACAACCTGGTGCGACCATGCGAGGTACAATCCCGCGACCAGCAATGGAATCACGAGACCGGTGTTGACATACCAAAACCAGAGGAAGTTCTTGTCACCCTTGTCCCACCCGAAGTGCCACTCGAAAAACTTTGAGGTCTGGCTCGCACTGCCCGACATCGACCATGCAAGTTCCGGAACAGCGATCAACGCAACACCGATCGCAAACGCGACCCATGTCATCCAACGCTCGGGTCGCAGGATGAAGATCGCTACGCCGATTAGAAACAGAACGACGAGGCTGTGAAGGTGTATCAGCGGTAGAACGCCGGCCATCAGTCCGACCAGGAATGGTGTGGTGTAACCGAGGAGGTTTGTCGCCTTCTCTTTGTGCTCTGTGGCAAACGCCTTCCAAAGATAGCCCAGCACGATCAGCGTCAGCGGCATGCCGTGCAGGAGGCTCCGCTGCGTCATGAAAAGCACGACCATCGAGTTTCCCCAGCGAAACTGGTTGCTGATCGTATAGTCCTTTGGCAAGGCGTTGAGGAATTCAAATAAACTTTTCCCCTGGGCCCAGTAGTCGCTAAAGAACCAAAGAAAGCCGAGCCCGCCGCTAAAGAAAAGAAGAGCGGGAGCGATGCGTGATGCGAGACGGTCGTTGGTCAGCTTGAGGACGAATCGTTCGACGACCACCAAAAGCGAGAACGCCCATAAGAGATTTTGGATAAACAGAGCGTCGCGAACAGAGGCGCCTAACTTCACGGCGCACGCGGTCAACAAGTCGGCGATGAACGGATACGAGAACCGAGCACCCGCGAACGATGGATTGACGGGCGGAAAGTTATTCGCTTCGGTAAAGCTAAATATCGCGCCAAGGTGAAACGGCAGGTCGCCGAGGTTCTGCGAACCGCCGGTGAAGATACCGGCCGGCGACTCAAGCATCGCGCGGTCGAAAAAGAAAAAGAACAACAGAAAGAAGAACGTGTAGTAGGCAAACCTCAACAGTTTCTTTCCGCTTGTGCCCTGACTCCGACTCTTTGCTTTTAGCCAATCGTCGCGCAGCTTTCGGCGCATCGCCATCTGACGAAAAGCCAGCAGTGTGATCAGCGTAATGACCGCCGCCGCCATCACTGTAACAACGCTGAAGCCGAACGCGAGCGCGAGAACAAATGCGATCGTGCCCAAGATCGCACACCCGATGATATTTCCCGCCGCCAGCCGCCACATCAAAGGAGCGTCGTCGTCGACGAGATATGTCACCGGCAGGCCGCCGGCGGTTGCGATCGCGATCAGGAGAAGGGAAATCAGCATGTAGTCTTGCCAGTCCGGCGACTTGGTCGAGTCTGTTGCGTCGACTCGTGACTAAGTTAACCAAATATTGTCCGCGCGACAAAAGCGTAGAGCCATCTGTCGGCGGATCCGAGGCCCAACCGCAAGCCATCAACCACCGACCGCGAAGTGCGAACCGCGAATACAACAGCTGACGACCAAACCCAATTGCCACACCAGTTATTTCCGTTATAATATTCCGCCCGTACTCCGCTTCACCCTGAATCAATGCTGAGTGTTGTCAGACTAAGACTTGCGACTACCCTGGTTGCGATCGTTCTCGCGGTCTGCAGCTGCGTTGTCCACGCCCAGCGACTGCCGCTTAAGACTTACACAACAGCCGACGGCCTCGCTACCAGTGTCGTCCATAACGTGATCCGGGATAGCGAAGGGTTTCTTTGGTTCGTCGGACGCGGCGGCATAAGCCGTTTCGACGGACGGGAGTTCGTCTCGCTAAAGCTCCCTGATCAATCCGCACCGCTCGTCCACTTAGTGCTCGAATCGCGTGATCGAAAACGTTTCTGGATAGCAAGCGACAACGGACTTTACCGCGTAGAGCGGAGCGCGAGCACATCGGTTAGTCCGTCAGAAGAAAAACTCTCGGACCAGGCTCGGCGTCTGCACGCGACCAAAGTTTCCAACATAGTCGTTTCGGCGCTCTATGAGGAACCCGACGGTCAGCTCGTGGCCGGTGGTGATACTGTCGTGGAGTCAGGCGATACGACCGGCGATACGGTCGATTTTAAGAAGGTCGGTCTCCGCGACGGAATTAACGGGCGCTTGAGGATGCGCGATTTTCTGAAAGACCCGGACGGCTCACTGTGGGCCTCATCGGATCAGGGAGTGCTCCGTCGCTTACCCGACCGCCGGTGGGTCATTTATCAAATCCCAAAGGTTTACGGCGTTGGTAATGAAACGGGACGCATCGCTCGCGATCCCCGCGGTAACATCTGGATCCCGGCGCGCAATGGCGTTTATATTATTCGTCCGGAAGATGTGACCTCGATTTCCGGTCTTCAAGATCAGGCAGATATCACGCTTCCAATAGTCGAACACAAACTCGGCATCTCGGGCTCGTTCGATTGGCCTCAGGCCGGCACGTTGATACATCTGGTTCCGGGCTTCATCGTCAATGAGCCCGGTGCAGGCGGGGCGGTCGCGGGATCCGCGCAATCCATCTACAACGCATCCGACGGGAGGATATGGTTCAGCACCAAAGACGGTGTCTACGTTTTTGACGACTCACATTACATCAGCCTACGCGACGCCGCGGGCCGCCCGGGTCCGAGTAATCAGCTTTGCGAAGACCTCGCCGGCAACATTTGGTTTGCTACGGCGAACGGGGCCGTGAAACTCGCGCTCGGCGGGATGACGAGCTACGAACAGACGAGCGGACTGATCGACGCCAATGTTCATACCATCCGGGAACGTCCCAACGGCAATTTACTTGTCGGGCACGGAATCTGGCGGGTCAGCGAACTCACCGAGTCCGGGTTTGAGACAGCCCGCCTGAATCTCGAGCCTAACGCCCGACTTGTCTGGACCGGCTCCCCGTTTATCGTCGACGGGGCCGGAACTTTGTGGGCGATGGGGAATTTCGGCCTATATAAATTCGCGAGTCGTCCGAGTATTACCGAGCAGGCGGTACAAAAGCCTGGCCGTCAGGATTTGCGATCTCCATACCGGGCATTCACGGACAAGCTTGGAAGGATCTGGTTTACCGGTAACAACGAGTCTAACCAACTGCCCTTACTAATATTCGATCCCGCTACCAGTGGATGGACGGATCTTTCAAACTGGGAGGGATTTCCCAAAGATCGTCTGATCGCGTCGTTCGCCGAGGACCAAAGGGGCCGCGTCTGGATGGGTTTGTATGGCGGCGGCATCGTTCGATTGGAAGATAACAAGTTCACAGCGATCGGAGCCGAGCAAGGTTTGCCGAGCGGAAGCATCTTCGGGCTTCTCTTCGACCGCTCCGGGCGCCTATGGATCTCGACGACAGAACAAGGTCTGGTGCGGGTCGACGATCCGCATGCTGACGAACTCTTGTTCACAAGGGTCTCGGAAACCGAGGGGCTCTCGAGTAATAACGTAAGATCCCTGGCAGAGGACAACGACGGGAACATTTACGCGGGCACGGTCCGCGGTGTTAGTCGGATCGACGCGAAGACGGACGAGATTCAAGTCCTCACAACGGCCGATGGTTTGGCGGCTGACTTTGTCGGAGCCGCGTACCGCGACCGCAATGGAGTAATGTGGTTTGGGACGTCGAACGGCCTTTCGCGATATGTGCCGGTAACAAGGACTGCGCCGCCCGGCCGTGAGGTTTTTATCAGCTCACTCCAGATCGCAGGTAACGATTATGGCCTGTCGGAATTCGGTCATCGCGCCGTCGACGGTCTCGATCTTTCTTCCAGCGAGAACAATGTCAGGATCTCCTTCACGAGCGTAGGCGACGCGACAAGATATCAATATAAGATCGAGGGGGCGAACGAGCAGGACTGGTCGAATCCATCGACGCAGCGTTCGCTTAACCTTGCGAATCTCTCATCGGGAAACTATCGATTGCTCGTGAGGGCAGCGGACGCAGTCGGGCTCGAACCTGCGTCGTTGTCGTTTACCATCAGGCCGCCGTTCTGGCGGTCATGGTGGTTCCTCGTCCTCGCGTTTCTGTTTGTCGGAGGCTCCGTGTTCGCCCTCGATCGTTTCCGCGTTGCTAAGACCCGACAGGTCAAGACCGCGCTCGCGAAGTCGGTCGAGAGCGAGACGCGGTTTCGAACGCTCGCCGCCACCGCGTCCGATGCCATCATCACGATCGACGAAGACAGTACGATCGTTTACGTAAACGAGGCAGTCGAGCGCATCTTCGGTCACGCTCCGGATGCCGTGATCGGAAAGAAGCTGACGTCGTTGATGCCCGAACGAATGCGTGGCGCTCACGACGCGGGTCTCGCGCGATACATAGCAACATCGAGCAAGAATATCGGCTGGACCGGCGTCACACTCCCCGGGTTGCGGACGGACGGGACCGAAGTCCCGCTCGAGCTTTCGTTCGGAGAGTTCGAATTCGATGGCAAACGCTATTTCACCGGCATCGCCCGTGACATCACAGAGCGGCTGAAAACCGAGGAGGCGCTTCGCAAGGCGCGCGAGGAGCGAATGCGCGAGCTGCAGCTCGTGCGAAGCCGCATCGCGACCGACCTTCACGACGACATCGGTTCGTCGTTGACTCAGATCGCGGTGTTGTCGGAAGTCGCACGCGGCCAGGCAAGCACGCTCAACGCAGATGGAGTGACGACGCCTCTCGAGCGCATCAAGAACGTTTCGAAGGAACTCGTCGCGGTGATGAGCGACATCGTGTGGGCGATCAATCCGCAGAAGGATTACTTGAACGACCTCGTCCAACGCATGCGACGCTTTGGCTCCGACGTCACGTCCGGACGTGGGATCGCATTCGAGTTCAATGCTCCTGAGATGGAGGGGGCGGTCGAGCTTGGAGCCAACATTCGTCGTGAAGTGTTTGCGATCTTTAAGGAGTCGGTGAACAACGCCGTGAAATATTCTGAGTGCCGACACGTGGTCACAGATTTTCTTCTCAATGGCGAGAGACTGATCTTGACGGTAGCGGATGACGGCGTCGGGTTTGATACGGCGGTGGTGTTGAGCGAAGATTTCCGACCGGAGATGGGCGGCAACGGCCTCGTGAGTATTCGCCGTCGAGCAATCGAGCTTGGCGGGATCTGCGACATACGGTCTGCCGTTGGAGCCGGCACGTTGATATCGATGAATATCCCGCTTCACCCGAACGACAACGGAGCTTAACAGAAGTTTCTTTTACCAACCTACCCAAACAGGTGGGGGAGGATTTGCTCGAAATCGCTATTCTCTGTCATGAGGGAATAGCAATGATAGCGATCAGTGACCTAATGACAGCCACTAACGATAAGGTGATCCGGACGATGATCGTCGAGGATCAGCGCGACCTCCGCGAAGGATTGTCGACACTTGTAAACTACACGCCGGGCTTTTCTTGTATCGGGGCATTCCGCTCGATGGAGGAATGCCTGGCGCGAGTTAAGCACGATCAACCTGACGTGATCCTCAGCGATATCGGATTGCCCGGCATGTCGGGGATCGACGGCATAAAGATACTGAAGGAGCAATACCCTGAGCTCATCATCCTGATGCTCACCGTGTATGACGATAACGAGAAGATCTTTGACGCCCTTTGCGCCGGTGCGAGCGGTTATTTACTAAAACAGACCGAACCCGCGGAACTGCTGAAGTCGGTGCGTGAGGCGGTCGATGGCGGTGCCCCGATGTCGCCCGAGGTCGCGGCACGAGTGATCAAACTATTTCGGGAAGTACGTCCGCCTGAGAGAGTCGACTACGATCTGACCCCGCACGAAACGAGGTTGCTCAAACTGCTCGTTGAAGGTCACAACTACGTCACCGCCGCCGAGAAGCTCAACATTTCGTACAACACGATCAAGTTTCACGTCAGAAATATCTACGACAAACTTCAGGTGCATTCAAAGTCGGAAGCCGTCGCGATCGCGATGCGCGATCGGCTTGTAGGCTGATGTAAAAGTTCCAACAACCTCCTCTGGGTCGGCACCGTGCCGGCCCTTTTTTTGCGCCAACTTATATTTGATCCGAACTCGGTT
>DATEOJ010000378.1:0-7530 GCA_035274235.1 Pyrinomonadaceae bacterium | reverse complement strand
GGCGGTCAAGGATTACTCCGAGGCGATCAGGCTCGATGCGTCGAGCGTGAACGCCTACGGCGATCGTGCAGTCGCTTATAGCCGGCTTAACAAAGACCAGCTTGCGATCGACGATCTTCGCAAGGCGGTTTCGTTGAAAAGCGGTTCTGCCAGACTCCAGTACAATCTCGGTTACCTTCTTTATAAGACCGGACAATTTGACGCCGCAGCACACGAGGCGACAAAAGTGATCGGACTCGCACCAAACTGGCGCTCTCCCTATACGCTGCGGTCCGCAAGTTACACAAAGCTCGGCAACGTCGCAAAAGCAAAAGCCGACCGCGACGCCGCCGCAAAGATGCCGGCCGGAGGAGCTCCGGCCGAAGAAATGATCTTCTTTGAAATGGAGATTCGAACGGAGACGGAAACAGAACAACCATAGTGGAAAAAGTAAACATAGGAATAATCGGCGGCTCGGGTCTGTATCAGATGCCTGAGCTTCAAAACGTAAGAGAGCAGACGGTCGAGACGCCGTTCGGTGCTCCATCGGACGCGTTCATCATCGGTGAGCTTGAAGGCGTGACTGTCGCATTTCTACCTCGGCACGGGCGCGGTCACAAACTTCTGCCGACTGAGCTTCCCTTTCGCGCAAATATCTACGCGATGAAGTTGCTCGGCGTCGAGTACATCTTGTCGGTGTCGGCGGTTGGAAGTTTGCAGGAGCAGTACGCCCCGACCGACATGGTTATCCCCGACCAGTTCTTCGATCGCACGAGAGGGCGAGTGAAGGAGTCGACGTTCTTTGGCGAGGGTATTGTCGGTCATGTCGCACTTGCTCATCCGGTTTGTAATGAGCTTGGTGACATTCTCGAGTCGTCGTGCAGATCGGTCGGTGTGACGACGCATCGAGGCGGTACATATCTTTGCATGGAAGGTCCGGCGTTCTCGACGAAGGCCGAGTCGAACGTCTATCGCCAGTGGGGCATGGACATCATCGGCATGACGAATCTGCAGGAGGCGAAGCTTGCTCGCGAAGCCGAGATCGCATACGCGACCCTCGCGCTTGTCACCGATTACGATTGTTGGCACGAGGCTCACGACAACGTGACCGTCGATATGGTCATCGAGTACCTGAACAAGAACGTCCGCAACGCCCAACTTATCCTAAAGGACGCCGTAAAGCGTGTCTCGGCAAAGGAAACGCCGAACCAATATCGTGATGCGATCAAGAACGCGATCTTCACTGCACCGGATCTCTGGCCTGCGGAGACGTTCAAAAAGCTCGAGGCGATCATAGGAAAATACCGGTAAGACGAACCTATTTCGGATTACCATCATCTTTAAGTTGTTATGAGACGAGCATTGATTTCAGTTGTTTTTGCGTTTGTCGCGGTCGTGTCGCTGCAGTCGACGTCTTTCGCACAGAAGAACGTGCAGCCCGCATATGACCCGCTTCTCGAGAAAGACGCGAAGCATAATCTCGATGTTGCGTGGCAGGCGTTCAGACCGGCAAAGAAGGCTTACAAGCAGGTGCTGCTTCGGTTTGAGGAAACGTTCGCGGCGTATCCGGAGTTCTCCGGTATGGATGAGTTTCTCTATCTTGCCGGAATGAGCAGCTACTATCTCTCGAAGAACACCGGCAAGCAGAAGGTAAACCTGAAAAGCGAACGCGAGAAAACAAAGTATGATCCGGAACGTCTCCGCGAGGACGCGATCGCCTATCTTAACTCGCTGATCGAGAAATATCCGGACACGCCGCGGAAGGGTGAAGCGGAGAAGATCCTCGCCGAGCTCAAAGGTACGAGCGCCACTAAATGAATCTTAACCAGGTAACGATCTACACCGACAAACCTGTCGAGACGGCCGAGTTTTTTGAGAAACTCGGCCTTCGTCTTATTGTCGATTCCCTACCGCGATATGCTCGGCTAGAATGTCCGGACGGCGACTCGACGTTGTCGATACAGGATACCGCTGGGACGACAAACCAAAGTTTGTCGTCCGATGGGGAACGTTCTGCAAACTTTAGTTTGCAGAACGATGCGACCTTGTCGTCAGATTCACCGACAAACTTAAGTCTGTCGTCCGATCGGATCGTTCTCTACTTCGAGTGCGACGATCTAGACAAAACGGTCGCTGATCTCAAAGGAAACGGACTCACCTTCGACGAAGACCCAACAGACCGTCCATGGCTCTGGCGACAGGCCTATCTTAAAGACCCAAATGGCAATAAAATCTGCCTCTTTCACGCCGGCGAGAATCGCAAAAACCCGCCTTGGCGTGTAAGATAGAGCGTTCGGCGGGCAGTGTTCGGTGGTTGGTGTTCAGTGGTCAACGGTTAATCCGCGATCCGCGACCGACCAATGAACACCGACCACCGAACACTGAAAACATATGTCTTTAACAGTAGTAGGTTCAGTAGCGTTTGACGCCCTGGAATCGCCGTTCGGAAAGCGCGAACGGATCCTCGGCGGTGCAGCGACTCACTTCTCGCTCTCGGCGAGTTTTTTCACAAAGGTAAACGCTGTCGGCGTTGTCGGCGGCGATTTTGGCGATGACGAATGGGCGGTGTTCGAACGTCACGCGATCGACACCGACGATATCGAGATCGTGTCCGACGGCAAGACGTTCTTCTGGAGCGGTCGTTACGATTACGACATGAACACCGCACACACCCTCGACACTCAGCTCAATGTCTTCGCGACGTTCGATCCGAAACTCTCCGAGAATTCGAAGAACGCCCGTCTCGTGTTTCTCGCAAACATCCAACCGACACTTCAGAAGGGCGTGCGTGAACAGTGTACGAATGCAGAGTTCGTCGCGATGGACACGATGAACTATTGGATCACGTCGGCGAAAGAAGAGTTGATCGAGACGATCAAGGTCGTCGACTGCATCATCATCAACGACGCCGAAGCTCGACAGCTGACCGACGAGCCGAACATTCACAAGGCGGCGCGAGCGATCATGAACTGGGGTCTGAGAGCGGTCGTCATCAAGCGCGGCGAGTATGGCGCGACGTTGTTTACGAAAGACGGTTACTTCGCGACACCGGCTTATCCGCTGGAGAGCGTTTTCGATCCGACGGGTGCAGGCGATACTTTCGCCGGCGGGTTTATGGGTTATCTCGCGAGCCAGAAAGAGATAAACGACGACGCGATGCGACGTGCGTGCGTCTACGGCTCGGTGATGGCGTCGTTCAACGTTGAGAAGTTCGGAACCGAGCGCGTCGATGCACTCGATTACCCCGAGATCAACGAACGATTCCGAGCCTTTAAGCGAATGACGCATTTCGACGACATTCCGTTCGAACGCGCATCGACGGCGGGGTGAATGAACCTATAAGTCCTATAGGGCCTATAAGACCTATAGGTCCTATAGGAGCGATCCAGGATCAACAAACTCCTTGGCAAAACAATTCGACAACTCATTTGTCAGATTAGCCAACCACCAGACGTCGGGCGGGCCTTTGACGGCTATCAGCTTTGCTGTCGGCGGCTGCCTGGTGCTTGGGCTGGCGATGGCGTTGTTGTTGGCGATGTGGCCTTTCGCCCTCGTGTTCGGTGCTTCGCTGCTCGGCCTTATCGCTTACTCGTTTCTCAGTGCTCGCGCGACACGCAGGCTCGCCGCGGCGCAGGATGAATCGCGGATCGATTGGGAATCCGCGATGCCTGAAGTTCAGCGCGAGAGCTTGAACATCGAGGTCGGCGAATTGTCGCGGATACTCGGTGTCACTACGGAGCAGATGAGCGATCTGCAGTCTGCGTACATCGTCGCGGAGGATCTCGCGTTGCGGCAGATCCAACAGGAAGAGCAGGTACCGTTGATGCGTCATGTGAGCATCGGCGATGTGCCGTTCGACGCGATACTCGTCAAGCAGGACGTGATCTATTGCGGTGAGGTATCGTTCCTGGTCGCGCCGGACCTGCGTCAGGAACGGATCGACGCGATGCTGCGGAAGATGGCACGCGTAAAAGTGGTCCTCGAGCAAATGAATGTTGCGATGAAGGTGATGTTGATGATCATCCTGGTGACGCAGCTGACTGACGAGGACGAACAGCGTCTTCGAAAGATGCTCAACACGGCGAAACGTTTCCCGTCGTCGCCAGTCGAGATCGAGATCAGGTTTCTCGATTTTGAAGCTTTGCAGAGAATTTATGTGACGGAGTAGTTGGTTGAGTGTGCCTAAGACTATAGGACTTATAGGACCTATAGGACTTATATGTCTTATAGGATTTTTGGAAGCTTACGACCTATACGTCCTATACGTCCTATAGGTCCTATAGGTCCTATTCGACCAACGAACAACTTATGCTTGAAAACAAAGTAGGCCTAATTTTCGGTGTCGCGAACAAGCGTTCGATCGCTTGGGCATGTGCGTCGGCATGCGCCGGGCAGGGTGCGAAGCAAGCGTTTACGTATCAAGGTGATCGGATCAAAGAGAATGTCGAGGACCTTGCGAACACGCTTCCCGACTCGCTCGTCGTCCCCTGTGATGTTTCCGACCAGGCTCAGGTCGACGCGACCTTCGACGCCGTCAAGGAAAAGTACGGCAAGCTCGATTACATCATCCACTCGATCGCCTTCGCTCCGCGTGAAGCACTCGAGGGTGAGTTCGTGACGACGACGCGCGAAGCGTTTACGACCGCGCTCCAGATCAGTGCATTCTCGCTTACGCAGGTCGCACTTGCGGCTGCACCGTTGATGAATGAAGGCGGCAGTATCGTCACGATGAGTTACTACGGTGCGGAAAAGGTCGTGATGAACTACAACGTGATGGGTGTCGCAAAAGCAGCTCTTGAAGCTTCGACGCGTTACCTCGCGGCCGATCTCGGCAAACAAAACATCCGCGTCAACGCGATCAGCGCAGGCCCGATCAACACCCTTTCGGCACGGGGTGTAAAAGGAATGGGCTCGTTGCTCGGATACGTCGCCGAACGCTCGCCGCTCAAACGAAACGTCTCCGCCGCCGAAGTAGGCAACACCGCAATGTTCCTCGTGAGCGATCTCTCGTCGGGGATCACCGGCGAAACTATCTACGTCGACTGCGGATATAACATAATGGGAGTCTAGCGATTTGGGATTTTGGATTTCGGATTTTGGATTGCAGTCCTTCTCCGA
This sequence comes from Pyrinomonadaceae bacterium, assembly GCA_035274235.1. GTDB lineage: Bacteria > Acidobacteriota > Blastocatellia > Pyrinomonadales > Pyrinomonadaceae > OLB17. Next base: position 2,433 of record DATEOJ010000378.1, on the reverse strand, counting down.
CAATCCAAAATCCAAAATCTAAAATCCAAAATGGCAAAGACTGACGCAAACAAACCTAAAGTAAAAAAGAGCTCTAAGCCGGCCGAGCCGGAAACTGTCGCGGAGGCGAAGACGCTCGAGAAAGAACCTTACTGGCAGCTCACTGACGACGAAGTTCTCCTGCGGTCTCCCGAACCCGAGGATGAGTACAAGACGTCCGACTCATGGCGCGTGTTCCGTATCATGGGTGAATTTGTCGGCGGTTTCGACGACCTCGCGACGATCACCCGCGGCGTGACGATCTTCGGATCGGCACGTACGGATGAGAACAGTGAAATGTATGCCGCGGCACGCGAGACGGCGAAGCTTCTCGCCGAGGCCGGGTTTGAGGTGATCACCGGCGGTGGACCCGGGATCATGGAAGCCGCGAACCGCGGTGCTTTCGAAGCGGGTAAGGTGTCGGTCGGGTGCAATATCGAACTGCCATTCGAACAGGCGCCGAATCCCTACCAAACGAAGTCGCTCTCGTTCAAGTACTTCTTTGTGCGAAAGACGATGTTCATCAAGTACAGCAATGCGTACATCATCTTCCCCGGTGGTTTCGGGACGATGGACGAACTGTTTGAAGCGTTGACCCTGATCCAGACGCGCAAGATCCGTAACTTCCCTGTCGTGTTGTTTGGTTCGCAATATTGGAGAGGTCTGCTGGCGTGGGTTACCTCGACGATGCTGAACGAGGGGAATATCAACGAAGAAGATCTAGGCTTGATGCATCTCACCGATTCACCTGCTGACGCCGTCGATTTCATTATCAAGACACACGATGACGGCGACGACAACGGCGGTGGTGGCGGTCTTGGAGGACCGCGTCGCAGGAAGATCAGGTAACGTAGTCCGCGACCCACTTGTGGTAGTCGCTCGAAACTTTACTCGCATCGATCGCGACGATCTCCGGAACGTCGTAGCTGTGATTCTTCTTGATGAAGCTACTTAGCTCGTCAAATTTTTCTTCGAGTGTCTTGATGAGAAGCAGATGCTCGGGTTCAGTCTGGACCTCCCCATCCCAAAAATAAACCGAGGTCATCTTTGGGAGGATCTGCACACACGCCGCAAGTTTCGCCTCCACAATCAATCGAGCTAACCGCTCGGCTTCGGCATTATTCGGAGTTGTAGTTAGAACGATCAGCATTACCTGAAGCGTAGCATTACTTCATTAATAATTACCGCATTACAAAATTACTGGCAGAGACCGTTTTTCCCTGCCAGTAATTTTGTAATGCGGTAATTATTAATGAAGTAATGTCGGAAACTTAATTATTCTTCATCACCTCGGCGTACTCGCCGCCCTCGACCCACTTTAGGATCTCCGACACACGCCAGATCGGGAATGGATGCGACAAACCGGCGTTGATGATGTCGGCCCAGAATTTGTCGAGCTTCTTTTCGTCGTAGTTCTTTTGAAATTCGCGGCCTTGTTCGAGGAAGAGATCGTAGTCGATCTTTGATGCAAACGTGCCGCCGGCGAGTTTCATCATCGTGCGGCCGATGACATGCGGATCTTGGGTGACGAGAAGAGCTGCACGGTCGCACGAGAGTTCGGCGCGTCTCGCCCAAGCTAGAAGAGCACTTCCGATACCGGCGGAGATAATAAACTTTACGATCTCAGAGCCCGGGATAAGTTTCCCCGCACCGTAGTTCGCGAGAGCTTCCATTAACCTCGCAGCCGTGAGATAGAGAACATGCTCGGCGTGAATGTGTCCGACCTCGTGTGCGATCACGGCGAGCGTCTCTTCGTCGTTGAGACGTTCGATGAGTGCGGAGTGAAGGACGATGATCGGCTTCTCGACACCGCCGGTGAATGCATTCACGACCGGGTTCTGCTGAACATACATGTCAGGCATGTCGACGCCGAGCGTCGTGCATGCGATCTGGAGTTTGGCGTGCAAGTCCGGGCACTGTTTCGGAGTGACCTTGACCGCACTGGCCATGAACATTACGCGGATCGCTGATTCGCCGGTCCATTCGAGCAACTTCTTAAGGGCCGAATCCACACCGGGGATAGCCTTGAGCGCCGCGAGCGCTTTACTGTCAGCCGGATGAATGTACTCATGCTTGCTGAGGTCGGCAAACTTCTTGTGCGGCTCGTTTGAGAGCGGGAGTTTGCACTTGCCGCAGTTGGCAGTCCCATTCTTGTAATCGCCCTTGACCGAATTCTTTTGACCGCAGTAGCGACAGCGGACAAAGTGGCTCTTGGTCATCGACTCGGACTCATCTTTCTTTTTTGCCATAGGTTAGAGTTTACAGGAAAGATACGGCAGGTCGCACGTGGATGTTTCGGGGGTTATTTGTGAGCAGGGGAATATTGAGATGGTTAGTCGCAGATCACGCAGATGACGCAGATTTATTCTTTAGAGGAAACTCGGGCGCTGGGTACATTCGCAAGTCCGGAAGGGC
>DATEOJ010000377.1:0-6722 GCA_035274235.1 Pyrinomonadaceae bacterium | reverse complement strand
CGCAGATGACGCGGATTTAGTTAGGGCTTGTTTCGCGTGTGATTGGTTGTTAAGTCTTCTAGCGTGCCAACCTCTACGAGATAGAATCACGAAACACACTAAGCACACGAAACCGCGCTAAATAGATCCGCGTCATCTGCGTGATCTGCGGCTAACCGCGCCAACCGCTCGACCTTTCGATTCGCTACTCCGCCGCCGGCAAAAACACCGACTTGTTTATCGCACTCTCATCGCCGACAACCGCGAAGCGAATGTTCTTCATGTACTTCTGCGAGACGCTTCGAATGTCGGCGGGCTTAACCGTGCGGATACCGTTGAGGAACTCGAACGAGTTACGCCAACCGCCGCCGATCAATTCGTACCGGGCAAGCTCACCTGCTTGTGCCGAGCTGGTCTCGAGAGCGAGAAAGTGTTTCGTAAGAAAGTAAGAAGCGATCTCTTCGATCACGCCATCAGGAAGCGTGTTGTTCTGAAGCAGTCTGATCTGATCCAACATCACAGCCACCGCCGTGTTAGCGTCGTTCGCCGAAACCGTAATGTTCGCGGTGTTGACCGCGAAGTTGTTCATGTCCGCACTCGGTGCGTAACTCAACTGACGTCGGACGCGCACTTCCTGGTGAACAAGAGTCTGAAGGATCGTTGTCGCAACCCGCATCGCAAAATAATCCGGGTCGCGTAGCGACGGCGCGGCGAAGGAACCCTGGACATAGTTCGTAGGAAGAGTCCGTGCGGTGACGTTTAAGGTTCCTTTCGAAAAATCCAGAGCGGGCAGACTCTGTTCCTTGTAATCGCCTCGCGGAAGCTTGCCGAACGTCGCGGCGACTTTTGCCTTCAGCTCCTCCGGATCGATATCACCAACGACGACGAGAAGCAGACGCGACGTGACCATCACCTTCTTGTGATAAGCACGCAGATCGTCCGGCGTGAACTTCTGCAGATTTGCCGCCGTTCCGATCACATCGTTAGCGTAAGGATGTCCGGCATAGATCACGCGGTCCTGCATCTCCTGCAGCGCGCTTTCCGGACTCGTTCCGGTCTCATTCAGACCCGTGATTATCCGGTCGCTGTTTAGTTTTACATCCGCTGCATTGAACGCGGGGTCGAGAGCGACCTCTGCGAGAATCTCCCACAGACGATCAAAGCCGGCACGGGTTGAGGCGAACGAGATAAAACTGTAATCCGGTGTCGCAGCCGAGCTGAGTCCGCTGCCAAGACGCGAAAGCTCGCGGCGTGCGATCTCTTTCGGCATCTTCTTTCCAGCCTCGATCGCCGACGCGAGCATCAGATTCTCGATACCGGCGTTCTTGCCGTCGATATTGCGTGCACCACCGCGAACGAATAAACCGCCCGCTACGGTCGGCGACGACTCGCGCCGTTTTAGGATCACTTTCAGCCCGTTGACATCTAACTCGGTGACCGTCGACGCACGCGCCGCAAAGTCGCTGGGCTGCGGCGATTGCGCAAACGTGCCGATCGAAACAAAAAGAACAAAGACGGCTATGAGCGATTTATTGATTGCTGATTTCATGACTATCGCGCACCTCCGATCAGATCCTGCTCTGTGAGGCCGGCGAGTTTCTTCCCTTCCGGCGACGCGAGTGCGATGCCGATGTGATTCTTGCCTTGTATGTAGTTCTTGATATATGCGTTGATATCCGCTCTTGTCACCGCACGAAGTTTTGCGTGGTAGCCGCGGAAATAATCGATACCGGTCGATGACCACCAGAACCCGAGCGTGTGTGCGTACTCGCTCGCCTTCTCACGCTCGAACAGGTCGTTCGACTCTAGTATCGTCTTCGCACTCTCGAGTTCCTCGTCGGTGAAATAAGCCGGCGTAGTAAACGCGGCGATCTCAGCGTAGGCAGCCGCCAACGCCTTCTTCGCATTCTCCGGCTTGGTCACCATCAAGAGATTTATCGGCCCTACGTTTCGCTGCGTGTAGTAACCAAATCCGACCGTCGCTGAAAGACCCGAGTCGACGAGCTTTCGCTGAAAACGCGAGTCGGGTTGGCTGATGATGTACGAGAAAACGTCGGCCGCGTAGGTCGCGGCGTCATCCTTCCCGATCGACGGACCATGCCAGCCGACCTCGATAAATACATTCTGGCCCTGGTCGCCACCTTCGCCCGTCGCGGCCTTCTCAATAACGAGTCCTTCGCTCTTTGGCAGCGGCGGATGTTCGACAAGCGGAAAGTCCTTGAAAGGATCAACCGGTCGACGCTCCCAACCACCCATGATCTGTTCAGCCAGACGAAAAACTTCATCGGGCTTCGCATCGCCGGTCACGATCAACGCGGAATTGTTCGGAACGTAGTAACGCGACTGGATCGTCTTCATCTTCTCGATCGTCGACGTACCCACCGACTCGCGCGTTCCTTTCGGATCTTTGCGCGTCGGGTATTTGTAAAAAAGCTTTTGCTTCATCGTGAGGTCGAGATACGTGTACGGGTTTGCCTCGTGACGATCGATCTCACCGATGACTACTTTCTTCTCATTATCAAAATCTTCCTGATCAAAGCTCGGGAACCGAACCGAGTCGTTGATGAATCGGATCGCGGTCGAGAGATAAGGGCTGGTCGTATTGAAGTAGTAATTGACGATCTCTTCGCGCGTCGTGCCGTTGTAGAAGCTGACCTGATTCTGATCTTTGAGATAAGACGTGTCGCCGATCTTCGCCTTGAGCGCGACAGCACGCATGCAAACCGGGTTTGCTGCGAGAGTCATTCGCTGGAGCGGCGGTGCCGACTCACAAGCATTAAGCTGAACGGCAATGTTCGGCTTGAAGAACATGTGCTCGTACAGATGCGAAAGGCCGTGATACTCGGGCGACTCCGTAAACGAACCGTTTCGTACCGCAAGCTCGACCGTAACGATCGGGATAGATGAATCCTGGAGGACGATCACCTCGAGACCATTCGAGAGGGTCTTGCTCACGAACGGAACCGCGTAGACCTGCTTCGCAGCCGCGGCAGCCGGCGTACCGTTGCTCGGGACTGCAGGCTTGGTGGTCTGCGCCGTCAAGCTATTCGCAAAGATGGAAAGTATTGCTAAAGAACCAAGAAAGAATCTCTTCACCAAACAAACTCCTTAGGAGAAAAATGGCCGAATATAACTCGGCCGCCCGCGGTCTTAACCTGGCATTCAGAATAGTACATTCCAAAATCTACCGGAAACCGTTGTAAGGAAATAGATGAAGCGAGGTGAAGGAATGGGTGTCTGTAAAAGGAATGCGGCGAGCGACATTGAGGCTCCCCAGGCGTGATCACGGGTGCCTTCGCGGCTTCGCCGCCATGATGAGCGATGGCTTCGCGGCTAAGCCTCCATGATGAGCGGTGGCTCCGCGGCTTCGCCGCCATCATGAGCGGTGGCTTCGCGGCTTAGCCGCCAACTTAAGCCGCGCATTCGGGCGTCGACACGACATCGGCCGCGTAGCGGACAGATGCGTTTAGCCGTGGGTGAAGCCCGAAGGGCGGAGCCCACGGTAAAGATCAAGAGCCGACACTGCCGCGTCAGCGGTAGGTGCACTAGTCGAACCCATGGTTTACGCACGGGCCAGTTGTGACGAAAACTAGATCGAGCTTCTTCAGCTTCGCGAGGCCGTTTCGAGAGAGGTTGCGTCGTCGAGTTCTGCACTTGCCGCTGACGCGGCAACGACGCGTTGTCGTGTTGTCCGTGGGCTCCGCCCTTCGGGCCTCACCCACGGCTAAACGCATCTGACCGCTACGCGGCCGTCGTGCCATTGACGCACTAAACGCGCCTTAAGTTGGCGCCTATGGCGCTTTGCCCTTCCGGCCGTGCTAACAATTCTCTGCGAGGCTCCGCCTCCGGACTGGCGGCATAGCCGCGCCGAATCGGAGCAGCCTTTCGGAAAGGCGGAGCCTTTCCGCTCATCATCCGGGCGAAGCCCAAGGCAAAGCCCAAGGGGAAGTCCAAGGCGAAGCCCAAAGCGACGTCCAGGGTGGAGCCACCGCTGCCATTCGCTAGCCGCCATTTGCCGACGATCTCGTTGGCGGCTTAACCTACAACAAAGGAGAAATTATGGAGCGAGACAATCAAATGCACGGCGCGCGCACGGCGATGAACACAAACCCGGACATCCGTGCGTGGGTCGAGAACTTCTTAAAAGAGAAGACGCGGGGTGAAAACTCGTCGATGAGCGACGACGAGTTCGAAAAATATTGGAAGTATCACAAGCCGGAAATCATGCACGAAGGTGCCGGCGAAGCGATTCAGGCTTACAAGGCTCGGGAAAAGTAATGGGAACGCGAATCTTTTCAGTGACAAGTTATAAGTGAACAGTGACAACTTAACGCCTGGATTCACTCGTCACTGAAGAAGACTGTTTTGCTAGACCAAATGAAAAGGCCGCAGCTTTCGCGCGGCCTTTACACTTGTTACTTTCCCGATTAATTAAACCCCTGGCATCGCTCTCTTGAGAGGCTTCAAGAGCAGGGCCAGTACCACCGCCATAAACAACGCCATACATGCGAGCACGAGGAAGAAGGTCGACTGCAGCCAGATGTCCCAGAAGACACCGATCTGCGTCAGCTTGTTTCCGATCGCGGTCGCAACGAACCATCCGCCCATCATCAAACCGCGGATGTTAATCGGCGCGACTTTCGATACCAACGATAATCCCATCGGCGACAGCATCAACTCGCCAAGAGTAACGATCGCGTAAGCAAGGATCAGCCAGAACGGCGACACCCGGAATAGGTACGCGTTCTGCAATATCGCAGACTTGTTCTTGTCGCCTTCACCCGGCGCGATCTTATTCACCGCAGCGATAAGCTGGTCGCCGCCGGAGGTCGTAACACCACTCGCCTCGTCGGTCTTAGACGAGAACTTCACACCGTCAACCACGTTCTTTCCGTCGGCGTCTTTCGTCGCCATGATCCTATCCAGCGTTTCCTGTGACATGCCCTGGCCTACCAGGTTTTTCACAACGCGCTCGTTTATGCGGAAAGATCCCGTGGCGATCTGTGCGTCGGTCTTTGTCGCACTCTCACCAAGCGTCGCGCCGTACCACAGGATGAGGAATGAAAGACCTGTGAACATCATTCCGAACGCCATCTTCGTCGGCGTCGCGGGTTCCTTTCCACGACGGTCGAGGAAACCCCAGAACCATACAAGCGGAAAAGTCAGAACGAGAATCCAGAATGCGTTGATCGATTGCGAGATCGTTCCCGAGACGTTCCAATCGGTGTTGTCATCCGCCCAGTAAGTGAGCGTCGAGCCGTTCTGGTGGAAGGCCATCCAGAAAACGATGACGATGAGAAATATCACTACCAGCGCGAGGACACGTTTCCAGTTAGGGACGCTTGCCATCAGTGCAGCTTTCGCGGCATGCCCGCCTTCGTGCTGATCGCTGATCCCATGAGGCGGTGCGTCCGTCGCGGTTGCCGCAGTGTCGGCCGCTTGATTCGGGTCTCGCACGGCACCGATATTTTGGATTACATGCTCGCCGACCACGAGAGCGTTTTTTGTGTCAGCCGCGAGGACAAGACTCTTGAAGTACCACAGGATCGAAACCGAAATGACCATTCCGAAAGCCGCAACAGCAAACGCCGGATGGAACCCGAAGTTTTGTTTGACGATCTCCATCACGATCGGTGCGAGGAACGCACCGACGTTGATACCCATGTAGAAGATGTTGTAAGCGCGATCCTTCAGGTGACTTCCCTCTGGGTAGAGGTTACCGACCATCGTCGAGACGTTCGGTTTGAAGAAGCCGTTACCGATGACAAGGCATGTGAGCGCCGCATAGACGGCCCAGAGCGCCGGGATCGACAACAATCCGTGACCGGCCATAAAGAAGAATCCGCCGATCATCACGGCCTTTCGATAGCCGGTTACCTTATCCGCGATGAGGCCGCCGATCAGCGGACTCGCGTAGACGAACATCATGTAGTTCGAATAAAGCGACGTCGCCTCTGTCGCTGTCCACGCAAAGCCTTCGGTCGGATCGCGAAGATAGAGCACAAAAAGCGCCAGCATCGAGTAGAAGCTGAACCGCTCCCACATCTCGGTCGCAAACAGAACATAGAGTCCGCGCGGATGGTGTTGCGCACCTGCCGCGACAGCGACATCATCAAAAGTCCCTGCGGTAGCACTCATTTATTTTTTCACCTTTTTCCCGTTGGAATTTAGAAGAGAGTTAGGCAGAATATAGCAGATTAGCCTCCTTTAGAAAACCAACTACTCTCGGTAACCTTTCAACTTATGAACCTCTCAACCCCGTTCAGTCCGCTGAAGGCGATCTCGTGGCTGCCAGTCGTCGGATTCGGTTTACTCGCCACAGCCAACATTGTCTCGTCTATTATCGGCGTCGCTCAACTGGTCAGCCCTGACACGGCGATCGACCTGGACGAAGAAGGCATGATGTCCGTCTGGCTAATGCTACAGGGCCTCATCTATCTCGGCAGCGTTCCGCTTCATCTCGTTGTGATAGTGGGATTCCTGATCTGGTTATATCGAGCACACGCGAACTTAGACGCGCTAGGTGCCCGGAATCTCGAGTTCACCCCAGGTTGGGCGGTTGGGTGGTGGTTTATACCGTTTGCGAATCTCGTTAAGCCGTATCAGGCGGTCAGAGAAGTTTGGTACGAGAGCGATCCGGACGCAGACCCGAATGATAAGGTATTTCTCACTGCAAGCTTAAGGACCGCACCGACGTACATGGGAGTCTGGTGGGCGATGTGGTTGATCTCGAACATCGCAAC